>NZ_JALKVM010000242.1:0-1899 GCF_057440575.1 Johannesbaptistia floridana | reverse complement strand
GGGCGCAAGCCGGGAGATGGGCGCAAGCCGGGAGATGGGCGCAAGCCTTGCGCCCCTACTACATAATGTTTCTGGAGGATTCACAAAGAGCGATCGCTTTACCCATAGCTAGTAGGTTGGGTGATCGGTACTCAACCCAACATTAATATAAGCACTTATTCCCTTTTTCCCTTAAAAAATCATCGGGTAAATATAACTAAATAGCCATACAATTAATTATTTGGTATAGATGAACGGATACAGCGCTCTTGTTTGCAGAAGGGCGCAAGCCGGGAGATGGGCGCAAGCCGGGAGATGGGCGCAAGCCTTGCGCCCCTACTACATAATTTTTTTGGAGGAATCACAGATAGCGATCGCTCTTAGCCATAGTTTGTAGATTGGGCGAACTCGCCAACGGAGCGAGATCTCCCACGAAATCGCTCCTTAACCCAACCTTATTCAAATTTTAATTAACTCACAAGGCACGGTAGAGATTCGTGGTATGAAAAGAGATTTTAATAAGATGACTAAAGAAGAGTCACAGCAAAAATTTTTCACCAATAAATCAAAATTATTGATTCGTGTCTAAAATTTTAGCAATTTCTTCCCCTTTTAAAATTAATATTTTACCATTTTGATAAATACTAATGGCTTGATTTAACTTGCGGTGTTTATCAATCTCTTGTTTTACTGCAAATTTAACCCCCTGATCAATCTTTTGAAATAAAGGATTTAATTCTCTTTTACTCACCATAATTGCCTTTAATTTTAGACCATAAATAAAGATTATCAACTATAATCTATGGGTTACCAATTGATGCCACTGAAAATTAACATATCTTCACAATAACTTATTTATATAAATATATGTAAAAATTGTTTGGGTTTTAAAACTAAAATACCTAATTTTTAAGCAGCAAAACCTAATAACTCTTCAGCATTTTTCCGAATACTCTCTTTTAAAGATTTTTCATCAATTTTTAAATTCACACCTCTAGCTAAACCACTAATATCTAACATTTCTTGAGTGATTCTATCGGTAAACACGTCATTTTTGACAAACCAATCTAAAACCTCTTGCAAATGCCAAACATCTTGAGCTTTCTTGACCACTGGTCTGGGGAAATCTGGATATTTATTGATTATTCTTTGTACATTCTGTTTAGTATAATCAAGCAGCACTGCTAAATCTTTTACCCCCACTAAATCAGGTGAAATATTAATTAGGGTACTATCTGGAATAACTGATTTAACATTAGCAATTGCACTTTTAATAGCTTCTTCTGCTGAATCAGCTTCTCTGATAAAATCAATTAATATAAATCCTTTTTCTCCTGAGGCAATTAAACTATCATCACAACAACCTGGAGCATATAAATCATTTATATATATATCTGGATCTATATTTTTATCTTTTAATTGAAAAAATAATCCAAATTCATAAGTTTTCATTTTAACCATCCTCATCATAGTAAATGCAGGATTTAACAGCTTTACGGATTTGCTTTGCATGATTACCAGGGTTTTTGGGACTACCATTGATATTTAATTTGCAAGGTGTTCCACATTTTGGATCATGATGATTGCATTTGATTACCCCCCACACATGCGCTTGACCACTTGCTGTTTCTATCCGCCAGTTATTCTCCTCTGCAAATTTGAGCGCTTCTCTGACTTCCTTTTTTGGATGTTTTTTCATCTAATTTGTTGATCTTCATAGTTATTAACCATTTACTTAATGTATAAAACATCTTAACTCAGTATTTGTCGGTTGACAAACACTTTATAGCTAAATAATTACATGCTTATTAATGTAAGCAAGACAAAGAAGTAGTAGTAGGGGCGCAAGGCTTGCGCCCTTCTGCGGCTTGCGCCCTTCTGCGGCTTGCGCCCTTCTGCGGCTTGCGCCCTTCTGCGGCT
>NZ_JALKVM010000241.1:0-11739 GCF_057440575.1 Johannesbaptistia floridana | reverse complement strand
TACTTGCGCCCTTCTCGCGCTCATACTTGCGCCCTTCTCGCGCTCATACTTGCGCCCTTCTCGCGCTCATACTTGCGCCCTCCGCTCTTGCACTTCAAGACTCAGAAATTAGATATTTTTCTACTAACCAATAAATAGCTACAATCGCCGCTACTAAAGCGCTGAGATAAAAAGTATAAATTATATCAAAGTTTTTCCAGACAAATCCTAAAATGAGTGGGCAAATAAATTGTCCGAGGGAATTACAACCAGTACCAATGGCTATAATAGTAGAACGAAATTCAGCAGAGGTAGATTCGGCTAAGTCATTATATATGTTGGGGAGAATAATACCAAATCCACAACCAAAGACAAAGGCTATCAATAAAAGTAGTTGAGGATTAATTAACATTGGTATGAAAGTTAGGGAGACCGCCATTAAGGCAAATCCCAAGAAAATAGTTTTTTGATTACCCATTAATTTATGTGTCCAACTTGCCCCAGAAGCTGACATAATTGCTATGGCGATCGCGCTTGCCGCTAAAACCATGCCATTAAATTGAACATCAGATTGTATTTTCTGTTCTAGATAAACCGGAATATAAATAATCAAACAGTAGAGAATTGCCGAAGCTAAAATAATTGTGAGGAGTGAGCGTATAATCGGAGCACTCGTTAACTGGGCTAATAATTTATTATTGATAATTGTATCTAGTTGAGAATTAGTATTTATTTTTTTATGGGGTAAAACCAATGCTGCCAAAATAGCTACAGGAATAGCGATTCCATAAAGATAAAATGCCCATCGCCATTCCCAACTCCCTACCAAGCCACCTAATATGGGCATAAAAATTGTAGCAGTGGTCATGGCACTTGTAGCATAACCAAGGATTTTTAAGCGGGCTTCTCCCTGATAAATTGCACTCAAAATACTAATACAAGCGGCACTAATTCCCGCACTAGCTACACCTAAACAACTTCTGGTAACAAGTAAAGGGAAAAAAGAGTTAAGAAATGCCCCCAGGATGCCAAAAAATGAGAATCCCGCTAAAGATACTATCAAAATTTTGGTTTTACCAATCGAATCTGCTAATATTCCCCAAAAAGGAATTGATAGCATAATCGTGATACTATGGACACTCACCAAAATACCTGCCCACTGGGGATCTAAATTTAACTCTTTAACCATTTCTGGAAAAACAGGCGCTATCACACTTCCTGTCATAGTTGTGACGGCGCCTGCGGCAAAAAGCACGCTATTAATGATTAAAGACGATTGAGATTGAGAATATTTTTTGCCCAAGAATTAAGTGGTATTTTAGTAATTTTAGTATTTATATTATAATCTAGCACAGGTGACCAAAAGAGGGCAACGAATAGGTTCAGTCATCACAAAATCTTGTTCTCAGTTCTGACATTTTGCCAATTATCGTTCAAGAAAATGAATATGATATAGTTAAGAAAATAAAGTGAGCAGTCAGCTTCGCTGTGACTTTGGCGTTGCACTTATTATCAAACAATAGAGTAACAGTATGAAAGTATTTACAGCCATTATTGAAAAAGACAAAGAAACAAATCTTTATGTAGGTTATGTTCCTAACTTTGCTGGAGCACATTCCACGGGCAAAACCTTAGATGAACTACAAGCAAATTTACGAGAAGTGATTGAAATGTTATTAGAAGGTCAACATCCCACCACTAAATCGGAGTACCGATTATAGTGGTGGGATGTTGACTTCAACCATCTAAGTTTAAGCGTTCTTGATCTCTTTCTTCTAGTTTATCTTTAAGTCCTAGTTCTTCTTCTGGGGATACGTCTAAACCTGCTTTGTCTCCTAATCTATCTACGTCATGATCTCCTGGACTATTAGGATCGCTCATCGGCTGAGTTTTAGCGTATTTTTCTGGTTGTTTTTCCATATTATTTATTTTGATGATTACTAATTAAAAAATTAATGGCTGGTTTCAAGGAACTGAAGGCAATATTTATATTTATATTTATTGCAGTTAACCTTGAAACCTTACTAGCAGTTATTTGTTCGTTTGGGGAACCCAATCAGGTGTATAGGAAGCTACATCACTATTTCTTCCTTCAACGGAACCAGAAATAGCTTTCCAGCCTGCTAAACCACCATCTATTTGAGAAACGGTCATAAATCCTGCTTCTCGTAACTGATTAGCCGCTGCTTCTACCTGTTCTTCGTTTTCACCGTATACATAAATATCACGGCTTGAAGACATTTCTAAAAGGACTTTTTCAAAATCAGACAACAACATGGCACCAGTGATATGCTCATCCAAGAAAGATTCGCGATCGCGAGCATCAAGAATAGTTAGAGCTGGTTCACCCCAATCTAGACGCTCTTTCAAAGCCATAGAACTTGATACTGGAGTTTGTTGTGCAGGAGGTGAAGGAATCACCTCTTTTATTTTGTCTTTTGCTTCTAAAATTGGTTGAGCTTCTGCTTTAGCTTCTTCCATAATTAATAATCCTGTTATTTTTTTTACTTATTATTTCTTATTACAACAAAAATCGTAATTTAATTACTCTATCGTTGGTAATAAGTTAATTACTGATTGGTAATAAAATTTTTAAAAACAGGGAAGGGGGAATTACAATACTCAATATTGTTTTGATAGCCATTATGCTATTATTTGCATAAATTTATTTTTAGGTGTACTAATTATATGAATCACGAACAATTCATGAGAGAAGCAATCATAGAAGCAAAAAAAGGAGACTTACCCTACGGTGCCATTATCGTCAAAGACCAAGAGATTGTGTCTAGGGGATACAATACAGCCCAAAGGGATAATGATGTTTCTGCTCACGGAGAAATTAATGCTCTACGTAGTTTTAGTATAGAAAATGGGTATAGTTTAGATCTTTTAAAAGGTTATACACTCTACACTACCTGCGAACCATGTGGTATGTGTGCCTCTGCTTGTGTTTGGATTGGAATTTCTGCCATTGTTTTTGGAGCTTCAATTGAACAATTAATTTCAATTGGTACAGAACAACTTAGTATTCCTTGTACAGAATTAGTTAAATATGATTTTCACCCTGTCAAAATTAAGGTAACCGGAGGTATTTTAGCAGAAGAATGTTTACAGCTTTTTAAAGAAATCAGTTAAATATTTTTATATAACTCCAGCTAGATTTATCATGATGTTAATTAGTTTATAGTATTTTTATACATCAAAACAAAATGGTAAATAACTGATATGGATCCTTTAAGATTAATTTTCGCAATTCTACTCCCTCCTTTAGGAGTATTTTTACAGGTTGGGTTAACTACTCAATTCTTCATTAATATCATTTTAACAGTATTAGGATATATTCCCGGAATTGTTCATGCTGTTTGGATTATTGCGAAAAGATAAAAGCCAAGATAATCGAGCAATTCTAGAGTCATAGGAAGAATTATGATCGAGCAAATAACTGATACTATTATTAAAACTCTCAAAGAATTGCTCAGCAGTACTGTTTTATTCATCCCGGCAATTTTAATCGGCTTAATTGTTTTAATAATCACTAACTATCTTGCTAAATTTACTAGGCGGTTAGCTAACAATTTAGCAAAAAGCACAATAAAAAGTAGATCTTTACAATTATTATTATCAAAAAGTGTCTATGTAACTACTTGGGTTTGTGGTAGTTTACTAGCTTGTGTCCTTGCTTTTCCGGGGTTAAGATTAGGCGATTTAATTGCAACTCTTGGTCTTAGTTCTGTGGCCATTGGTTTTGCTTTTCAAGATATATTTAAAAATTTTTTAGCTTTTATTTATTTATTTACTATTTTATTTGATTATAAAACTAATAGCTAAGCCAAGTAATCATACTAAAGATATATAAAAAATAAAATTATTATTGTATATTTTAATTAGCAAAAATTGTCACCATGAACCCAAAGTTAGAGAAAATAAATGATAAAATTTAAAAAAAGTAAAGTAAAGTTTAATCAAGAGTAAAAATAAATGGCAGAAATACCAGAAAACATAACTCAAAAAACTATAGAAGAAGTGCAAAAGCTGTTAGAAAAAACCACAGTACAAACAGGAGAAACCCTAGAGGCGATCGCCACAAATTCTTTTGTCCGCTCAATAAATAATTTCCTGGGACTCGATTGGTTGATGACTTTCTTGGGAGAAGTGAATCTAGACAAAGTCAAGAAAAATATTCAAAAAGTTAAACTGCGCTACCCAGAAGCAACTGAAGCAGAAATAGCTCAATATTTAATTACCAATAAATCCTGGGAAGCAGCACGTTTGGGATTAATAACCAATATAATACCTCCCGTAGCTATAATATTAATAGGGTTAGAATTAACGGCTACAGCACGATTGCAAGCAGAAATGGTTTATGAAATCGCGGGAGCATACAATTTAGATTTAGAAGCATCCGCAAGAAGAGGAGAAGTAGTAACTATTTTGGGATTATCTTTCTCTCTAGATATACTCAAAACAGGCTTAAGTATAGTAGAAATTATTCCGGGAATTGGTGCAGTAATAGGGGCTTCTACTAACGCAGCGATACTGTATGTATTGGGACAAACCGCTACTCGCTATTACGGTAGTAAAAAAGAAGACGTGGCCTTGACAGAATTAGCAACAGAAAACCAGAAAGATTGGGAAGTGGCGATCGCTCAGTCAAAAATAGCAGATCAGGTGATTGCTTACATGGTAAAAGTAACTTATCCAGAAAAAGAATGGACAGAAATTTTACCTACCCTAGAAGAAATTTCTCCATCTTCAGTAAAAACTGTGGCTATATATCTCAAACAACCTCAATCTCTAGATACTTTACTAGCAAAGTTATCTCCAGAATTTGCTCCTCTAGTATTAACTAGATGTATAAAAATTGCTCAATCTCATGGGGAAATAACTCCAGAAGAAGAAAAAGTTTTAAGTCAAATTGCTCAAGAATTTAACTTAGATTTGGTCTCCCAAATGTCTTCAATTAAATAACAGGTAAATAACATGTTTTTATCTATACTGTGGTGGTTATTGGCCATCATAGTAATTTTATTACTAATCTTGGTAGTTGGTTTCTATTTCAAAGGAGCCTTTCGCGATCGCGTAGAATATCATATTGACTCTACCCCAAATCCTCAAGACCCAACTTTCCACCTATGTTTAGCTAGTATCACTAACTCCTTGGTTACCCAAGGCAGAATTACTCAAGTCTGGACAAGTATTGATTCGATTCAAAAAGCACGTATAGACGCTATTAATCAGGCACAAGTAAGCATAGATTTCGAGACTTTTTTTATGACCCCGGGAAAACGAGCTAGGGACTTTGCTAAGGCTTTAGCCGCTAAAGCTTTACAGGGAGTAAAAATAAGATTGATAGTTGATAGTTATGGTACCAAAAATATTTCAGAACAATACTGGCAAGATTTGCGTAAGGTTGGTGTAGACATAGTTTCTTTTAACTCTTGGCAATGGAAAGCACCTTTGGATTATGCTGGACGTACTCACCGTAAACTTTTGTTAGTAGATAATAAATTTGCCCTGATTGGTGGCGCTGGAATCTCCGACCTCTGGGATGGCACAGAAAAAGACGATGATCAACAACCTTGGTTAGATATAGAGTTTCAATTAGAGGGGGAAGTAATTCTTCAACTCAAAGGTATATTCTCTCAACACTGGACTTCTAGCGGTAAAAAAGAAGATTGGAAAGCTGTTAAACCCGAAAGTTTTCTGAATTTTACCGAAAAACAGTATCCTATACTCGTTACTCCCGGAGTTAATCCTCAATATAGCTTTTCTGCTATCAAAGCTTTAAAGTACAATAGCATCATTTCAGCTCAACAGAGAATTTGGCTTGCTAGTCCCTATTTTCTCCCGGATCTTAACTCTCAAGATTTACTAGTAGCCGCTAAAAAAAGAGGCGTAGATGTGAAGATTTTCACCACTAGTAAACGTACTGATAAAAAACCTGTTTACTATGCTTCCTACGAACATTATGGTAAATTACTGGCAGGAGGAATAGAAATTTACGAGTATCAGCCGAGTATGACTCATGGGAAAATGTTGCTCATTGATGACTGCTGGGTAATCACAGGGAGTGCTAATTTTGATCCCCGTAGTTTTGACCACAATGAAGAATTAGATATAATGACTACTCAACCAGAATTAGTTAACGCCGTTAGAAATTTGTTTGAGTTGGGTTTTACTCAAAGCCAACAAATCACTCTACGTCAGTGGAAAAAGCGCTCTTGGTTGCGGCACCGTCTTTTGGGTAATTTGGTTAAAATTATTGAATGGCAATTGTAAGTTTATAGTAGTTTAATTAGGGCGATCGCCGTCTTGTTGAACAAAATCGTTTTGTGCTGTCTCCATCTATAAGCTGACTTTAGATGAGGTTAACAAAACCAACAAATAAACGAAATAATATAGTAAATATATAGATTAGGTATCCCGTTTATGTATTCTTCCTCCACAACTATCACCCAAAACGTCTTAGTAGTCAAAACTGATTTAGGTTTTGGAAATTTAGCCAAACACACTCTTACTGATGCTGGATATAATTTGGTTACTCTGACTGATGCAGAACAAACCTTAGCCCAAGTAGAAGTCTTAAAGCCTGTGATGGTTATCTTTGATTATACCTTCATGGGTCAAGAAGCTTTAGATTTGTCTCGTCAACTTAGATATCTCAGCTATTGTTTTCCTATTTTAATTTTAGTAGGACAAGCAAACTTAACCATGAGAATCGCCTGTTTAGAATCAGGTGCCGATGATTATCTCCTCAAACCCATATACATCAAAGAGTTACAACAAATTCTCAAAATTTATCTACATCCTGCCGTTAATTCCGATGAGCAACTCAAGTTTGCTGAATTGAGTTTAGATTTAGCAACCCGTAGATTATTTCGCGACGGCGAAGCTATAGATTTAACCATGAAAGAATTTGAGCTACTCAAATATTTAATGTCTCATCCTCAAGAAGTATTGAGTAGAGAGCAAATTTTAGAAAATGTCTGGGGTTATGACTTTGAGGGAGAATCCAACGTTATTGAAGTGTACATTCGTTATTTAAGACTCAAAATTGAGCAAAAAGGCAAAAAAAGACTTATTTACACTGTCAGAGGGGTTGGTTACGTCTTGAAGGAGTAGAACTAAAGTTAGGGAGTGATGAAACTGTCACTAGACAATTTCTTCCCCTTTGTTTGGCTTGATACAAAGCTTTATCTGCCCCTTGTATTAACTGAGATATAGTTTGACCATCTTCAGGGAAACAGGCTAGACCAATAGAAATACTAACAGCATAGAAAGCTTGTTTACCCTGATTCACTCTTACCTCTTTTACTCCTAGACGAATTCTCTCCCCCATTTTTTTACCCACCTCCAGAGAAACACCCGGTAAAATTAGGGTAAACTCCTCTCCACCATAGCGGCAGGCAATGTCTTCTTTACGGATACTATGACGTAAAAATTCTCCTAATTTCTTGAGGATCATATCACCTCCCTCATGACCAAAGGTATCGTTATAATACTTGAAATGATCAACATCAATCATCATCACCACCAGGGGTTGTTGCTTAGATTTAGCTTCTGCTAATTGAGATACTAGAGATTGTTCTAAATAACGTCGATTATATAATCCTGTTAAAGAATCACTGAGACATTCATTGATGAGTTTCTCTCTCATTTTGAAATTGGCTATGGCTATGGTAAGCCTTGTGGTTAATTTTTTGATGTATTGTTTTTTTTCTACAGTTAATTCCTCTGTTTGAGGAAAAATTACTGATAATACTCCAATCATTTCCCCTAAAGCAATCATGGGAATGCAATAAGCTGATTCCAAGTTAGTTAATGATATCTGTTTACAAACAATAGCTGAACATTTCTCTTGATTTCGATAAGATTCAGATAGACGACGTAAACACAGGCAATTCTTCAGATTTAAAAGCCTGTTACTAAATCTGAAGTTTCCCCAACTTGTCATCATCTCTGGGGGTGATTGAGATTTATTAAATAAAAAAATTGCTCCACAAGTGTTCGGTAAAAGTTGTGCTAAAGATGTTTCTATCAGGGAAATAGCTTCACTTGTCTTATTACAAATTTGTAATGAGTCTATCAAATTAGCCAATAACTCCATCTGACAGTATTTTTGTTGCAGATTTTTCTCTGAATTACTGATTTGAATCTCTGTTTGTTTACTATCAGTAATATCTCTGTGAGTACCGATAAATCTGATGGCTTTACCCTTTTGGTCCCAAATCCCTTGGCCACCTGCTAAAATCCATTTATAAATACTGTCTTTGGTGATTAGACGGTATTCATCTTCGTAGTTAATAATTTCTCTGTTGAGATAGCTACTCAGTTTGGCGATCGCCCTTTGGCAATCTTCCGGGTGTAATCTGTTAATCCACTCGTTAATATTCTCTTTTATTTCTCCTTGACTGTGACCGACAATTTCTTGCCATCTGGGTGAATAAAATACATAATTACTTTCAAGATTCCAGTCCCATATACCGTCTTCGCTTGCAGCTATTGCTGATTTCCAAGGATCTTTTTCTGACTTTTGTTTAACTAATTTTTTCCTTTTCTTGCTAATTTTGCTGATTAAGCCTAAAACTATTTTTTTACTCTCGTCTTGAGTGATTTCTCTGAGTGATTCAGATACCCAACGCCATTTGCCTTTGGGGTTTTTGACTCTATATTCAATTTCTATTGCTTTGTGTTGAGTAGAACTTTCTATAGCTTGATTAACTCGATATTTATCCTCTCGATGGATCAATTTATACCATGAATCGGGGCAATCCTTCAAGGCATCTTTACTTTCACCTAAAATTTCCTTAACTTTTGCTGCATAGGAAATCTCACCTGTTATTTTAGATAAATGATATATAGTTTTTAGCAATTTTTTTCCCCTTTCCCATTTTGTCTTCCTTCGCCCTTTAGTTAGAGGCGTTGAAGCTGTTCTTTTTGCTTGACCAACTTTTATGTAATATTAATTATAGTTGTATCTATTATTTTATATTGTCGTTTCAATCTATTATAGTTCTTATATATTGCTTAAATTCCATAAACAATCTTAAGATTTTTTATGGAATTTAAGGTAAATATGTATTAAATTATACAATAATTTTTCTGGTTTTTTAATTATCATAGCAGTAGTTCGTGTGGTTCTACCGAGTGAACTATGCTGAATCTTCAAAAACTGAGACAGGGCAAGAATTTAAGTTTTTGAGAGATTTCTAGATCTGAATTACTTGCCCTCTCTCACTTATATCCATTTAAACCTTGTTTTTAGCATAATTTAGTTTGTAGAACCAATTAGCATAATTTTTTTACTTAAAATAAAAAAAGTTGATTTCAATCAGAAGCTTTTAACAATTCTTAATTTTTTTCTTGAAACATTCCAAAAATAGAGTTAGTCAGAAAAAAACCTGCTTTCTAAACTAATCTTAAATACTACATATAAGTTTAGTTAAAATCAAGAAAAACATCTATATACTATGAACAACACCACTCTACTCACATCTTTACCTCAACTAGACCCAATGAAACAAGGATTACCTAACTTTTGTGGTTGGGAAACAGAAATTAATCAAGTAGTTAATCAATCTGAATCTTTATATTTACCTAATACTAGTTTGAGTGTAGAAGAATTAAAAGCAGGCTTTGCTTGTGCCTTACACATGCACCAACCCACCATACCTGCGGGAAATAATGGATCGCTAATTAATAATCTTCAGTATATGTTTGAACATCCCCAGGAGGGAGATAATCACAATGCTGGTACCTTTGCTTGGTGTTATGGTCGTATGGGTGAGTTTATTCCCCGATTAGTGGATGAAGGTCGTCAACCGAGAATCATGTTAGATTACTCGGGGAACCTATTGTGGGGATTACAACAAATGGGTAGAGAAGATGTGCTGAATAATCTCAAAAAGATTACCTGCGATCGCCAATATCAACCCTACGTAGAGTGGTTAGGTACTATGTGGAGTCATGCAGTAGTACCATCAACACCGATACCAGACCTCAAACTACATATCCAAGCCTGGCAACATCACTTTGCCGCCATCTTTGGCTATGAAGCCTTAAGTCGAGTTAAGGGATTTTCACCTCCAGAAATGCACCTACCCAATCATCCAGATACCCTCTATGAATATATCAAAGCTTTAAAAGAATCTGGTTACCGTTGGTTATTAGTACAGGAAAATAGTGTGGAACGCCTCGATGGTACCCCCCTCCATCATGATCATAAATATCTCCCCAATCGTCTCCTAGCTCGTAATAGTCAAGGAGAAACAATTAGTATTACAGCATTAATAAAAACCCAAGGGTCTGATACTAAACTAGTAGGACAAATGCAGCCCTACTTTGAAGCAAAAGGACGCGATCGCCAACTTATTGGTGAAGTGTCTGTTCCCTGTTTAGTCACACAAATTGCCGATGGAGAAAATGGCGGTGTGATGATGAATGAATTTCCCCGAGATTTTGAGAGAGTTTGGCGAGAAATACCCACCAGTGGAGAAAGGGTTACAGGAGTGAATGGGACAGAATATTTAGAATTAATCACTGCTAAGGGAGTAAAAGAAGAAGATTATCCTACTTGTCAAGCTATCCATCAACATAAAATATGGCAACGAGTAAACCCACAGGAGACAAGTTCAGAAAAAGTAAAAGAGGCGATCGCTTTTCTAGAGACAAATGATCATCAATTCCAGATGGATGGGGCTTCTTGGACCAATGATATTAGTTGGGTCAAGGGTTACGAAAATGTTTTAGGACCGATGCAGGAGTTAAGCAGTTTATTTCATCTTAAATACGACTCTCTAGTAAAAGAAGATCCCGATATTCGTAAAACATCTGAGTATCAACAGGCCCTACTATACAATTTATTAGCTCAAACTAGTTGTTTTCGCTACTGGGGACAAGGTGGCTGGACTGATTACGCCCGAAGAATTACAGAGGATGCTAAAAGCTTACTGAATTCAAGCTCTTTGTAGAAAACCTACCCCTGTGAGATGGGCGCAAGCCTGGGTATGGGGCGCAAGCCAAAGATAGGGGCGCAAGCCTTGCGCCCCTACTCAAAGAACAAATTTATCATTTGGTTGTCAAAAATCTATCCCTGTGGTTTGTAGGTATTGTTGATATAAATATAAATATTGTTAAGATTACAGTACACATGGCTACAGTAAATATTTAGCGATCGCCTAGATTATAGTAATATGATGTACGGGCAAGGTTTGCACTTAGACCAAAGCACGCAAATACAAAAGTATGAGTAGGGTGTGTTAGGGCGAAGCCCGTAACGCACCGCTAGATGAGTTTTGAAGTAATAAGTAATGAGTAATGAGTAAGAAGGTAGTAACCTGTAGGTTGGGCCCTTGGTCACTACACCCAACATCTTCCACCTTTGCCAAAATTTACTGATGGGGGAGAGAGGGAGATGGGGAGAAATTTTAAGTAAAATTACTTAATTTGCTAGTTAAATGTATATTGCTATACATTATTTTATTAAACAAAATCTGAAAAAGCCCTGTTGGACAAGTTACTGGTTTTGTCAAGTTTTATGTTAAGAAAGATGTTTATAAAGCATTGCTTGGTAAGGGGGGTTGGGGGGATCATATATAGCAAGCTCGCAAATAGATGTTTACAGTTATTATGAAAAGCCCCCCGAGTTTGCGGGGGGTTGGGGGGATCATTAGTGATCAATGTTGTTAACACTACTGCGGTCACTGCTATAGCAAGCTCGCAAATAGATGTTTACAGTTATTATGAAAAGCCCCCCGAGTT
>NZ_JALKVM010000240.1:0-11777 GCF_057440575.1 Johannesbaptistia floridana | reverse complement strand
AAAGAAACGCTCACAACTTCCCTCTAGACTTAGCAAGTGTAGAAACTGCACCTGCCATCAAAGGTTAAGTTGACTTGATTAAAGTTTAAAATCAAAAGCGCCCTTCTTGAGAGAAGGGCGCTTTTTTTATTAACTTTCCTTAAATGTTTAAATTAGGAAAATGATCGTATTCTGGATCGCCTTTAGTTAATTTTTGAATATCTTCTTTAATTTGTTCTAAATCTATATAGCGGTCCGCAACATTAATTAAACAATCGCTAGTCATTGCTCTCAAACTAACTACTTCTACTCTAGCACCTCGATAACTTACAGCATCAACTGCATAAGCTAAATCACCATCACCACTAACTAAAATGGCTGTATCATAAGCTCCAACTAATGCCATCATATCTACAGCAATCTCTACATCTAAATTAGCCTTTTTAGAGCCATCAGGTAACTGTACTAAATCTTTGGAAATAACCCGGTAACCATTTCTTCTCATCCAGAGTAAAAAACCCTGTTGTTTCTCATTACTCGGATCTACTCCTGTGTAAAAAAAAGCCCGCAGTAATTTTGAACTTGCTGTTAAACAATGCAGCAATTTACTATAATCTATTTCTACTCCAAGTTGTAGAGCAGCATAGAACAAATTTGAGCCATCGATAAAAATAGCTACACGTCCGCGATTCTCCATCACCTGTTTTGGTGAAAATATTGGATCGCTTTCAACACTATCCCACATTTTAAATTCCTCTTTGTTTATTAAATAGTTATTAAATATTCAGTTTTTTGTACCTGGAGCTGTTTTCTCTATCCGAGAAAAGATAGGCTGAGGTTTGTTTAGTTGCTTATTTACTCTTAACTTTCCCCATTGACAATGTTCGACAGAATTAACGAGTGTTTTAATGAAAATTTGATTATTAAAATCTGACTCAAAACCAAGTTGTTGATAAATTTTGTTACTTAAATTGGGAATAATCGGAGATAATAAATAAGCACACAAGCGCATTGATTCTAGAACACTATAAAGCACTTGTTCTACTTCAGCTTGCTTTCCTTGTTTGTATAATTGCCAAGGAGCACTCTCATCTACATACTTATTCCCGGCACGAATTAACTCTAGTATTTTTTCACAGGCTTGATTAAATCTGAGAGCTTCATAGTCTTGGAAAACCCGATCCCCTAAGCTAGTCCCTATTTGTAATAAAGGATTATTGGGTTCAATATCTTCTCCGGCGAGAGACAATTCTCCTTGTTTACAATACTTTTTAAACATTCCTAGGGTGCGATTCAGGAGGTTCCCCAAGTCATTAGCTAAATCAGCATTAACTGTGTTAATAAAACGAGTTTCGTTAAAATCTCCGTCTTTCCCTAATTCTATCTCTTTGAGAAAATAATATCGTATTGCGTCTGAACCATAGCGTTCTACTAAGTCCACAGGATCTAGGGTATTACCTAAACTTTTACCCATTTTTTGACCGTCTTTGGTAAGGAAACCATGGGCAAACACTTGTTCTGGTAGGGGTAAATTAGCAGATAGTAACATCGCAGGCCAATAAATAGCATGAAAGCGGAGTATGTCTTTACCTATTAAATGTAAATTAATTGGCCACCATTTTGCCAAGGCATTTTCTAGGGTTGGTTCTGCATCAGCATCTAGTAAAGCTGTTACATAACCTAAGAGGGCATCAAACCACACATATATGGTTTGTTTACTATCTACAGGCACAGGAAATCCCCATTCTACATTTAATCGAGAGATAGAAAAATCCGCTAGTCCTTGGTTGACAAAATTTAAAATTTCATTACGTCTACTGACAGGCTGAATAAACTCAGGTTTAGCTTCATATAATTCTTCTAACTGTCTTTGATATTTAGAAAGACGAAAAAAATAGTTTTCTTCGTCTCTCCATTCTGCCTGTTTGTTAGTGTGAATAGGACAGTAGTGGTTTTCTAGTAATTCTCTCTCTTCTTTGAATTCTTCACAGGAAACACAGTACCAACCTTGTTGTTGAGCTAGATATATATCTCCTTGATCCCAAACTCTTTGAAAAAATTCTTTGACTATTTGATGATGAATTTTACTAGTAGTACGGCTAAAGCGATCATATTGAATATTCAGCTTTGACCACAATTGTTGAAAGCTAGAGATAATTTCATCGCAATGTTTTTGAGGTGGTATACCTTTAGCTGCTGCTGTCCGCTCGATTTTTTGGCCATGTTCATCAGTTCCTGTAATCAAAAGTACAGATTTTCCCCTAAGACGTTGATAACGCGCCATAGCGTCTGCCACCATGGTAGTGTAAGCACTTCCTATGTGGGGTACATCATTAACATAGTATAAAGGAGTTGTTAAAACAAAAGTTTGATTATTATGATTAGACATTATTGATTTGTATTAACCGTGATCTAAATTGAGTATGGAGTTTAAAATTTTTTTATTTGCTATAGTTCTATTATTACTGTCTTAACCTTTTTTATGACATTTTAGTTAAAAAAAATAATTAAGTTTTAAGATTTGTATAGAAATCTCTGATGAAGATAAAAGTTTAATCTTATTTAAGCTTTAGAAAGCTATCATACTTTAAGATCAATGTCAACTGATTCTTATTTTATAGCAATCTCCATAACTTTTAGGAGAAAAAATAATTAATTTAACTAGCTTAATTACTGAGATTTAAGATTGCGAAGGTAAAAAAATAAATCTAAAAGTAATTGGCGACAGCGATCGCCAATTGTGCCTAAAATTTGATTAGCAGTGTAAATAGCTAAATCTTGAATTACTACCAATCCCAAGATTTTCCAGTAAAGTAGAGTTAGCTAATGCTTGGTTTAAGTGCATTTTAATTACTTCCCAATCAGCTTGAAAACTCTTAGTAAGCTTGACAAATAAGCTCGCATTTTACTTAGCTTGTCCCGTCTCAAGTTGGTAGAGAAGATATTTAATGATTATGAGTAGGACAAGGGGGAGCAGTTATTGATCGATCTAACCAACCCACGGCTTGTTGAAATCGTATCAAAGCTTCTTCGGGTTGATCTTTAAGTAAAAAGACCATGGCGGCGGCGGCTTGTTGACTAGCTTGAGCAGAACGATTAGACTTGAGGCGATGCCAGTCATTAGGGGCAATCGCTAAACGAGTTGCTAAAGCTTGTGCTAATTCAACATTACTCAGTTGATTGATGAGTTCATTTTTAGAAGATTCAGGAGTTTTCATTGTGTAACCAAAAGAATTTTTTATTTTGTTTGTTCTGTTTCCAATTTTAACAATGGAGTCAAGGAAATTTCCTCTAGGCTCAAATGTGCGAGTGATCCTTTGAGTTTTGTGTTATGCTTTTAGATGAGAAAATAAAAACACTGCTAAGGGCAATAAAATTGGAAGCCCCACAGGTAGCTTAAGCTAAGTGTGTAGGTAGTTCACCAAGGAATATATGTTAGTTTTGAACTACTATGTCATCATCTAATAATAATTCAAACCAAACAGAAGATTTAGAAGCAGCGATCGCCTCAGTAGAGGAGTCTTTAACTAAATTGAAACTAAGATATCAACAAGTTAAAAGAGATCAAAGTAGACAGAAGCAGTTAAAAGAATTAGCCTCTGACTTAAAAAATCAAGCTCAAACTAGTGAGGAGCGAAAGGCTATAGCCTCAGAGTTAAAGCACATTGAAAAAGAACTAGATAACCTAGAAATTAATCTTGAAAGTCGTCTTTGGAATTGGAAAGAATTACAAAGACCCTTTTGGCAAATAGTTCGTTTTACTGGTTTAGGGATACTGATTGGCTGGATTCTCAAAACCTTATATCAATTAGGAGGATAAATAATGAGTTTTGAAGTTTTGAAGTTTTGAAGTTTTGAAGCTGAAGGGGTGACAGGGTGGCTAGAAAGATTGTGGGGATTGGAGTTGAGTTACTGCGATCGCCAATTAATAAAGGTCAAGTTGATGGAGACCGAAGCGGCCCACGCCAGAAATATAGAAGCAGGTGTTTTAGTTAAAGATCACCAGGCTGCACATAGGATAACTAGTCTGTTTGAAAATCTTATTAAACAAAAACTAGTTATACAACTCTTTTTTCATTATTAGGAGCATAAATCTTCTTCAACTCATTAGGATAGAATCTAACAATTTTAGGTTTATTATCTTCTAAATCTAAAGTTACACCAATTTGATACTTATCTATTAAGGATACTGCACCTTTTTCTCCATCGAATCCGTTTTTGGTTGAACTCTGAACTTGTACCCAATCCCCTAAATTAAAAGAATCAGCAGAATCTTTATGGTTTTGTTTCCATTTATTGACTATTTTTTTTACATGATTCACAGTTAATTTTGCCGCAGGAGCTGTAGCGATCGCTTCTGACCAGGCTTGTTGCCACTGACTTGCGGGTAATTTGCTTAATTCTCTCAATTGGCGTTCTGGGATAAGCTCAGAAATTTCGCCCATGGGCGAAATTATTTGTTGAACTTTTCCGGCTTTTAATTCTCTATATAACTGAGACTGAGATTTACCAAATTCAGCCACCATACACTGGCGTAAAGATTTATAACCTAGAGCTTTCCAGCCTTTTCTGTCGTCTAAATCAAGTAAAAGTGCGCGTATTTTTTGAGCATGTGTTTTTATCTCAATTTTTAGGTTTGGACTATTCAAGAATCAATGTTAGTAAGGTATAATGGTTCTACCGAGTAAACTATGCTGAATCTTCAAAAACTGAGACAGGGCAAGAATTTAAGTTTTTGATGAATTTTTTGATCTGCATTACTTGCCCTGTCTCAGTCGTATCTATTTCGACCTTGTTTTTAGCATAATTGAGTCTGTAGAACCATATTTTCTGTAAAAAAATGTTAAGCACAACTCAACAATTATTATTTCTTTTTATGTTGACTAAAACATCAATAGGGTTTAAGAGTTCTTCTGTCCAAAAATTAAAATGATTATTTTTATCTCCATTCTCAATAAGCCGAAAAATTGAGATAATTTTTTCCCAGATCGCAGTAACCAAACCTCAATCTACACAAACTTTCTAGCCACCCTGTCACCCAGTCAGAGTAATGAGTTAAAGAATTAATGCGATCGCGCTTAAAAATTGATTGACCCTAAAGGCGTATTCAGACTAGATTTTGTAGGTTGGGTTGAGGCACGAAACCCAACATTAATATTTAATTAATTATATAATTAAATATTGATACAAATCCTTAAAAACCCTCTCCCTGCTCAGAAGCTCCCTGCTCAGAAGCTCCCTGCTCAGAAGCTCCCTGCTCCCCCTCTCCCCCTCTCACCTGTTGGCCTATTTAGTACTCTTGTATTTGCGTGCAAGATCTAAGGATAAAATAATTAAACAAAATGTGAATAAATGAAATAATATGACTTGGCGTAATCCAATTCCCACTGTAGATATTATCGTAGAATTAATTGATCGACCCCATAGACCAATTATTTTAATTGAGCGCAAAAATGAGCCCTTTGGCTGGGCAATTCCTGGAGGCTTTGTTGACTATGGAGAATCATTAGAAAGTGCCGCCCGAAGAGAAGCTTATGAAGAAATCACTTTAGAAGTAAATTTAGTCGAACAATTCCATGTTTATTCTGATCCTAAACGAGATGCAAGAAAACACACTATCAGTGTTGTTTTTATCGCTCAAGCCACAGGAAAGCCACAGGCTGCTGATGATGCTAAAAATTTAGCTATTGTTTCTCTCTGGGAAATTCCCAAACCTCTCTGTTTTGATCATGACCAAATTTTACGAGATTACCGAGATTATCGTTACTATGGGTTTCATCCTCGCCTGTAGCCCTAAAAATAAGGAAAACTGGTAAAGCTAACAGAAGATGTGTAGGATGCAGACAATCTTACTTAAGGAAGTTGGGCAACTCTACATTTCTCTTCATTTTTTTATGACCACTAGTATTTTTTCTGTCAATAGCAGGAGAAGGCCAATTAATTTTGGCATTTTTTCTTTTAGTATTTGATACTAATTCATCTTCCTTGGTATTTACTGATGGTTGGACATAAGAAAAACTGGGAGTTGATGGGTTAATTTCTTGGGCAGTTTTTCCTAATTCGCTCACAGAATCACTTAGAGAATTATTAGCAGCAATAACTTGATTAGTGGCGTTTTCAAAACAGGCTTCTAGTGTGGTTTTATATTCTAGAGTATAGCGTTGCTGTCTCAATAAACGGCTGTGCAATTCCTGTAATTGCTTTTCTGTTTCTAATAGTTTATAGGTTTGTTGATTATAGTCATCTTGAATTTGAGAACATTCTCTTTCTAAATGAGCTATTTGTTCTTGAGTTTCTCTAAGTTGATTAGACAGGGTGTTAATCATTACCTGTTGATGCTGTATAGTTTGAGTAGAAGCTTGGAGTTGATTAACTAGTTGCTGAGTCTCTAAAGCAGCATCACTGTTAATATTACTTGCTTTAATTGTCTCTAACTCTTTTACTTTTGCTTTTAGTTGTTCGTTTTCTTGTTTGACATTTTCAATTAATCGATATTCTTCTTCACTCAATTCTGGTGCTTCTATAGACTCGATTAATTCATCTATGGTACTGTCAAATGTACTGTCAAAATTATCCTCGAATTTCGATAAGCTGGGGTTAAAATCAGAGTCAGTATCATTATTAGTATTTTGGGGTTGTTGATTATTGTGATCAAATTCGCTCATTTTACACTCCTCACCTCTTGAAAAAAATTTGTTGATGCAACTCGGCTCGCTCTATTAGAGATTCAATTCGAGTCTGATCTAAACAATCACCATTAACATATTCTTGCAACCAAGCAGTACTAATTTCATCAGGATCATCGGGCAAATTAGTTAATTCCCATCCAGATAAATTAAGTTCTTTTTGTAGTTGAGTTACTTTGGGATCATAGCTCAAAGCAAAACAACGACATTCTTGAGATGCGGCCATAATAAGACTATGGTAACGCATACCAATCAGCATTTCTATACCACGAAATAATCCTTTGAGGGAGCGAGGATCTTGTTTAGAGATTATTTGACAATTACCAGAAAGTTGAGAAGTAACTTGCTGAGCAATAGCTAGGTCTTTTTCTGGTTGAAAAGGAACGAAAATCAAAGAGACGTCGGTGGATTTTTGAAAATTATTTAAGGCATGGGTGAGGATTTGTAGACGTTTTGGTGTCAGTTCAGCACAAGGCCGTAAACTAACAGCTACTCTGGGGGCTCTAGTTTCCCACAACTCGGGGACTGGTTTACTATTGAGTGCCCAAACCGGATCCGGTCCTACTATTGCTGGTATTTGCCAGGTGTTTAGTAATTCTGCCGAAGCATAATCTCTGACACTAACTCCTGTACATTTGGCTAGAATTTGATTAGTAAGTTTCTTGGTTATTTTAGCTTTAATTGGACCAATTCCTTGAGCCCAAGCAAAGGTTTTGAGCTGCATTTGTTGAGCTAAAGCCATTAACCCGAGGTAGTAATAGGGACTGGCAAAACTGGTGACATCTTGAATTAAACTGCCTCCACCCCAGATAAATAAATCACTCTTGTTTAAACTCGACATGAGGGAAAAAAGCGATCGCCTGGGTATACTTGTGACTCCATAGTTAGCTGTAGTTAAACTAGGATTTGCTGATAAGACAATAGGTGTGATCTGCTCTGGTAACATTTGTAACAAGGATAACAGCAGAGCCTCGTCTCCTGCATTACCTTTGCCGTAGTAGCCGCAAACTATTGCCTTATACTGATTCATTTTTTCAAAGGTTGTTAATTTAGTAGGAATTTTTTGATTATAATAATAAAAGAAACTAAATTAGGAGAGATGGCAGAGCGGTTGAATGCGACGGTCTCGAAAATCGTTACACCCTCACAGGGTGTCGAGGGTTCGAATCCCTCTCTCTCCGTTCGTTGTCACTAGGTTATTAATAAATTTACAATTTGTGTGTAGAGCATAAGCAAGCAATTAATGAGTCAAGACAGTCAAAAATTATTAGGAAAATCTCTCTCAGAATTAACCGCCTGGATGGAAGCTCAAGGACAACCGAGCTATAGAGGTAAACAGTTATACCAGTGGTTATACCAAAAGGGAGCGCGATCGCTCAATTCTATTTCTGTATTTCCCAAACAGTGGAGAGAAAGCATCACCGACGACCCCATTGGTCGTTCTAGCATTCACTATCGCACTGTTGCCCCTGATAAAACCCGTAAATATCTTTTACGCCTAGAAGATGGTCTAATTGTGGAAACTGTAGGAATTCCCACTTCTAAACGTTTAACTGTTTGTGTCTCTTCTCAGGTGGGTTGTCCTATGGATTGCGATTTTTGCGCCACAGGAAAAGGAGGATTTACCCGCAATCTTAAAGCCCATGAAATCATTGATCAAGTTTTAACTATACAGTCAGATTTTGAACGAAGAGTTACTCATGTAGTATTTATGGGTATGGGAGAACCTTTACTCAATCTTCCAGAAGTTTTACTAGCGATACGTTCAATAAATGAAGATATTGGTATTGGTGGACGATGTATAACTGTTTCGAGTGTAGGTGTTAAAGGTAAAATTCGCGAACTTGCCCAACAGAGATTACAGATTACTTTTGCTCTCAGTTTACACGCTCCTAATCAGGCTTTACGGGAAAAATTAGTACCTAGGGCGGCTCATTATCCCTATGATAATCTTCTCGCAGAGTGTCGTAATTATGTAAAAATCACTAACCGTCGTGTTAGTTTTGAGTATATACTCTTAGCAGGAGTTAATGATTTACCTCCCCATGCGGAGCAATTAGCTAAAAAACTACGGGGTTTTCAGAGTCATGTTAATTTGATTCCCTATAATCCTATCAGTGAGGTTGACTATCAACGTCCTACCCCTGATAGAGTCGAGAAATTTGCTCAAATTCTCGAAGAGCAAAACATTGCTGTTAGTATTCGTCATTCTCGGGGTTTACAAGCCGATGCTGCCTGTGGGCAACTTCGCGCCTCTACTGTTTAGCTAGTTTTGTTTCTTTAATTTCTCTATAACTTAATCCAGGGGCATAGGCTTCTACTACTTTACCTGTAAGAGAACAACTAACCATAAAATAATCACATTGATAGCAACTTGTTTGAATAATGCGATTGGTTGAGTTGTTTTCTAAACATACCCTCTCGGCAATAGCACCGCAATTGGGGCAGCGAATCTTTACGGAAACTTGTTTTGTATTCATTTTCATACCTTAGAATTTTATTATTAAAGAAGATTTATCTAAACATCTTACTTTGTGTTTTGGGTTTTTATCTATATCTATACATTAACAAGCTATAATAAGTAAATCAACCTTGATCCCCATATTTTTATAATTTATTTATATTTGTTATTTATTATTAACAAAAGGGCGAAAGGCGATGAAGCAGAGACAAAATATAGCGGGTGCAATAAACTTACTCAAAATTGCCAGCGAAAGCGGAGAGCGCCTTAGAGGCTGTTTTTTGGTCAATAATCTTGAGTTATTGGGAGGCGCTCTCCGCCACTTCATAAGTTATTTGTGACCCCAAACCATTAACTGGTAAAGGCTGGCAATTTTGAGCAGGTAATCTCAGAGCGGGGTGCGGTGCGATCGCGACCAGGGCAAATTTCGCTTCCCAAAAAAAATTAATTTTACTCTTGCCAAAAAATAATTACCATGCTATATTTATATAATGTAAATAAGCCGGTGTAGCTCAGTGGTAGAGCAGCTGATTTGTAATCAGCCGGCCGCAAGTTCAAATCTTGTCACCGGCTTTTTCCTTAAACAATTTGGGTTTCTAGCTTTCAGGAACTAGGGGGTACAATTTAGGTATCACTACCAGATAAACTAGTACCAATAAGATAAATTAGGGCAAAATGACTGAGGCAAAATCTAAAGGGGGGGAAGAAGAGCGATCGCGCCTCTTCTCTCCCTAAAAACTAATTAATATTTTCTTTCCTTGGGTTCAAAACGATTAATCACCACAGGTAAATAGTCAATATCAATACCGGAAGGAGAATAATAAGCTAAAGTATGCTTAAGAAAACGGGAATCATCTCTTTGGGGATAATCTTCGCGAGAATGAGCGCCACGACTTTCTTGACGATTAAAGGCAGAAGTCAAGATAAGTTCAGCAACTACGAATAAATTCCCTAATTCCATAGCTTCAATCAACTCAGTATTCCAGCAGGTGCCTTGGTCATCAAGTTTAACTTGCTGATAGCGCTGTTTAAGTTCCCTTAACTTAGTTAAACCTTGCTGCATAATCTCTTGAGTGCGAAAAACGCCACAGTATTCACTCATACAATCCTGTAAATCTTGACGTAATTGATTAATGCGAATATCTCCCGGTTGATTTAAGAGAGATTGTAACTTAGCTTGAGCTTTATTTAAGTAAGTTGCTTCATCCACATCACTAAATTGACGCTTTTCTAGATACTTAGCGATCGCCTCGCCCGTAATCTTACCATAGACTACACATTCCAATAGAGAATTACTTCCGAGACGATTAGCCCCATGTACTGATACACAGGCAGATTCACCCGCCGCAAATAACCCCTCTACCAACTCATTAACACCACTACGCACCTGTCCACTAGTATTAACCGGAATTCCTCCCATAGAATAATGAGCAGTAGGACGTATAGGCATAGGTTGATATACTGCGTCAACTCCCACTAGGCGATGGGCCTCCTCCCAACAAAAAGGCACCCGACTCATAATCTTTTCCTTACCCATGTGGCGCAAATCCAAATATATACAAGGACCTCCTGGGGTACCATCAGGATAAACACCCCTCCCGGCCCTTATTTCCAAAGTAATAGCACGAGAAGTAATATCTCTTGGGGCTAATTCCATTTGTTTTGGTGCATAATTAGCCATGAAGCGTTCCCCTTCGCTATTAATTAAATAGGCACCTTCTCCCCGTACAGCTTCAGAAATTAAGACACCTACGGGATACAATCCGGTCGGGTGAAACTGCACAAATTCCATATCTTCTAGAGGAATACCAGCTTTAGCGGCCATAGCTAAACCGTCACCAGTAGAGGCAAAATCATTTGATGTGGTGTTAAAAACTCTACCATACCCTCCCGTAGCTAAAAGCACTACTTTAGCTTTAACTACCGTGAGACTGCCATCGAGGATATGATACATAACTAAACCCTTAGCTTCTCCCTCTTCTAGGATTAACTCCATTACGTACCATTCGTCGTAGATTTTGACTCCATTGTGACGCAAATTATTAATTAACTCGTGGAGAATAGCATGACCAGTTTTATCGGCAGCATAACAAGTTCTTTTGTGGGAATGACCTCCAAAAGCCCTTTGGGCGATTCTCCCGTCTGGTAACCGCGAAAAAAGTACACCGAGATGTTCTAAATCAATAATTACTCCTGGTGCTTCTTTAGTTAATAATTCTACAGCATCTTGGTCAGCTAAATAGTCAGAACCCTTAACAGTATCAAAGGCATGGGCCTCCCAATTATCATTAGGGTCTACATTTTGTAAGGCTGCTGCAATACCACCTTGAGCAGCTACGGAGTGAGAACGAATCGGATGAGTTTTTGCCACTAAGGCAACATCAATATTACTATTTTGCTTTTTAATTGCTAAAGCAGCGCGAGATCCGGCCAAACCTCCACCGACTATAACTACATCATGTTCTATCATGGAAAAATTAATTAATTGTTTTGAGCAGTGTATCCTTTTATCTTAGCTTTTACTCAACTCATATCAAGTTCGGGTGAATACTTACAATAAAAATGAGGTGAGGCAAGAGAGGCAAGAGAGGCAAGAGAGGCAGAAGGAAAGGAAGAAGGTATGAAGGTAGAACTTTATCATAACTAATTAA
>NZ_JALKVM010000239.1:0-1910 GCF_057440575.1 Johannesbaptistia floridana | reverse complement strand
AAAAACTTGGCAGAAGAAGTTAAAATATCTTCAACAACAAGAAGCGATCGCATCAAACCCAGCACAAAAGTTCGAGTTACAACAACAAATCGCTGAATGTGAAGAACAGATTCAAAAATTAAGCCCAAAAACACCACAAATACCCAGCAGATATTTTAATCAAGCACCTCCTTTACCTCACTATTTTGTAAAACGTCCAGAAGACACTCTTGAACTAAAAAGAAATCTCTTATCTCAAGAAACAGGCCAAAATGGAACTTTAGTTATTAGTGCCATCTATGGATTAGGAGGTATTGGCAAATCCACCTTAGCTGCGGCTTTAGCCCATGATTCTGAAGTTCAATCAAACTTTCCTGATGGGATTTTTTGGGCCACCTTAGGTCAACAACCAGATATTTTGTCTTTTCTTCATACTTGGATACAAGCATTAGGAGATTATGACTTTAAACCAACCAGTATAGATGCAGCCACTCTACAACTAAAAACATTACTAGCAGATAAAAAAGCCCTATTAGTAGTTGATGACCTTTGGAATCCTGAGGATGTTGAGCCTTTTCAAATTGCGGGAAAAGGCTGTCAACTTTTAGTTACTACTAGGGAAGCACCTGTTAGAGGGGCGATTCGATATGACTTAGACCTGATGACTCCAGAACAATCTTTGGAGTTATTAACCTCTTGTTTAACTAAACAACTAACAAGCGAAGAACTTGAAAAAGCAGAAACTTTAGCAAAAACCGTGGGATATTTACCCCTAGCTTTAGAATTAGCCGCAGTTCAAATCAGTGAAGGATGTACTTGGGATGAGTTATTATCAGATATAGAAAAAGAGTTAGACATCTTAGACAGGATGGAAGCTGAGGAAGCTACCTGTGAAGAAAAACGAAAACATTTTAGTTTAATAGCCTGTTTTAACTTAAGTTTAAAACGATTATCTTCTGAAAGACTAAAACAATTTATTTGGTTAGGGGTCTTACCTGATGATGTCACCATCACAGAAAAGATGGCAGCAACTTTATGGGATTATCAGGAAAATAAGGCTAAAAAGACTTTGAGATATTTACGAAGTAAAGCTTTATTATTACCAGGAGTTTCCAGTGAAGAGGGAACTAATTATCGCCTACATGACCTCTTACATGATTTAGCGCGGAATCTGCTTCAATCACCCACACAACCTGATGAAAATTGGCAATTACCAGGATTAGGACTATCTATTGCCCAAGCCCATCAACAATTATTAGAAAAATATCAACAGCAAACTACAAATGGTCAATGGCACAGTTTAGATGATGACGGCTATATTTATAACCAATTAATCTGGCATTTTCAACAAGCTAAGAGAATTGAAGAGATACATCAATTACTGAGAGAAGAAAACACTCTTGGAACAAACGGTTGGTACAGTCAGTGTGAGAAACAAGGTAAAACAGCTAATTTCATCAAGGATATATCAAAGGCTTGGCAACTAGCAGAAGAGGATTTTGACAAAAACCCCACAGAATCAATTAGTTTACAGTTTCGTTATGCTCTAATCTTGACATCTCTTAATAGTTTGGCAGGAAATATTAGAGCAGGGTTGATAGCGGCATTAGTGGAAAAAGAAATTTGGACACCAGCACAGGGATTAGCTTATATCAGGCAAAACCAAGATTCACACAGTCAAGCTGAAGGATTAGCGGCGATTGTTAAATATCTGCCTCCTTCTTTGTTAGCATCTGCTTTAGAAATAGCCCGAGGCATTGGAAATGAATACTCCCGAGCTACGGCCTTATCGGGGTTAGCCGCTCATTTTCCCGAATTGTTACCTTCCGCATTAGAAGCCGCCCGAGGCATTAGATCTGAATACTTCCGAGCTATTGCCTTATCAGGGTTAGCCCCCCATTTACCTCGTGAATTGTTACCGTCGGCATTAG
>NZ_JALKVM010000238.1:0-11811 GCF_057440575.1 Johannesbaptistia floridana | reverse complement strand
CCCCATCTTTGGCTTGCGCCCCCATCTTTGGCTTGCGCCCCCATCTTTGGCTTGCGCCCCCATCTTTGGCTTGCACCCCCATCTTTGGCTTGCGCCCCCATCTTTGGCTTGCACCCCCATCTTTGGCTTGCACCCCCATCTTTGGCTTGCACCCCCATCTTCGGCTTGCGCCCCTAATGGGTTTCACATTACAGTTAGTTGCTAACTTAGTTAGTCAATTTGAACAAGATTTTGATTCAGAGAATATGACAGACAAAGAGGAAAAAGAGATCGCCAAAGCGATGTTGAAGTGGAAATTTTTGTTACACAACCAAGAAAAAATTAATAACAATGCTCCTTTATCTAATGAAGAAATCAAGTTAATTCGTCGCTTTCTAAGTGTAGAACCGAAAATTGAAACGTTTTCGCTCTCCAATTTAAACAAAACTTAACTTTTCTATAAGATTTTGATAATATTCCCTAACTTTACTTTGATAAAACATATGGTATGAATTACTATTAAAATTTTCTATCGGGGTTTCAGTCCAAAAAATCACAGCATATTTATAATGCTCTCGCTCAATCAAATAGAAACTCCATATTTCAATAGTGCTGATATGAGAAAAAACCATTTCTAAGGATAGTTTAGAGCTAATATCTAGTTGATTCCAAATTTCTTTACTGCAAACTCTCTCTTTAATCTTCTCAAAACGATTTTTATCTATTTTGGTTTTAAACACTTTTTCTTCAACTTTAAAATACGGTTCATATTTGCTATTACTAGCATCTGAAATATTTAAAATGATAATTCCATCGATATACTTACTTCCTAATTGTAGGACATTATTTAAACCCGAAACAAGATCATCACTTACTAATTTTTTTTCAGGATACAAATATAGACATATTTCTTTTACGTCTTCTTCATACTGTTTTAAGTTAATTTCTTGTTGTTCAAAATAATCACAAACATATAAAAATATATAAAAATAGTTATCATATTTTTTGAAAAAAGCTAAAAGTTTTTTTTGAGAATCATTAAGAGGTATAAAAATGGGTTTATCTAAATAATTTATTATTGTTTTTTTTGATAATTTTTCAATAATTGATTTTTCAAATTTTGAATTAATAATAGAAGAAAAAATTTTTTTAACTACAGGCAAATAATTGTATCTCCTAATTTTGTCTAAATCTGATATGTCTAAAATTATTAGACCGTCAATGTTAAAATTTTTTGGATTAATTTTAGGTTGAAAAATCTTGGTTAGTTTTTTATTAAGATCTTCAACTAAAAAATCTACTTTGATATTCTCTAAGTCATGATTTTTAGAACGCATAAAGTATAAGATAAATATAATAAAAACTAAAAAAAATCCAAAAACTGGTTTAATTACAACAATAAGAACTATTAGACTTAAAACAACTTGTATTTTATAATCTTTCCACCAAGGTTTAAAATTGAGCATTATTTAATAATAAAAATTTTAATATAGCGTGTTTGTATTAATCTTATTCGCTTTTGTAGTAAAATAATATTTTTATAGCACAAAAGCAGTTTGTTGAACTGGTGTTGACGAGACAAAGTTGGCAACAAGAAAAGAATAACTTGAGTTTGTTGATCTATAAATGGCGATGTCGCACAAGGTCAGATTATGACCCTCCTGAGTATAATCAAATCTCCTTGGGTTTATCTATAGATTGAACTGATTGAAGTTTTTTGTTAATCTTAGCTTCTAGATCAATAATTAGCCAATCCGCCCAAGATGAATTGATAGTTTTTAAAAAGTTTAAAACTGCCAATTCAAAATTCAAACTCTCAGCAATTTCTAGAGGAATAGGATCTGGAAAAGGATAATAAACCTCCCAATCATGTGATTCAATATGGTTAGAAATTCCTCGCCACACTTTGGCTTGTTTAAGAGTTTTTTCTGCTTTATTCGTTGTATAAATAATTAATACACCCTGTCGTTTAGGTAACTTAAATTGTTTGAGTATTTTCACTAAAGACTGTCTTGTTTCTGGTGATATTTGAGCCAGTTTATTAAATTTTTCTTCTAGTTCTGTTAATGGCTCACTATTAACTTTATGCTCAATTTGACAGGAAAAAATCAAACTTAATAACTTTTGATAATCTGCTTCAAACCCATGAATACCTCCTAAAGAAACAGTTTCGGCAATTTCCATCGTTAATTGAAGCTTCTCTTCTTCATCTAAAGCACGAGCTGCTAACAGACGAAACGCTTCTTCATTATCAGCAGAGTCTTCTCCAATCCAACCAATAGATATTCTAATTTGTCTTCTGTAATAGTCTCCTCTACCTTTTGGTTCAATAGCAGTAATTAGTAATAATAATTTACCTTCTTTACGAGATAAAACAACAGAAGATTTCTCACTATAAATTAAATTGGTTGATTCATCTTGAAATAAATTAGGAAAATTATCACGTTTCTCTTGGGATGTTTCTGTAACTTCAACCCAAGTATATTCATCACTTGATTTAATTCCACGACTGCGTACAAATATATTCATAATCTATTTATTTCCGTAGTTTTAATCCAGTTTTAATAATTCGTGACCTTGAATAATCTCAAATGGTGGAATAGTAATTCTTCCTTGTGAAAAACTTTTCAAAGCATTATAAATGTCATTATTTGCTTTTAAAAAATTGTTAGTTTTAAAAAAGGCTTTACGAAATATACCTTTTTCTTGATTTTGGATAAATTGATGAATTAAAAAGCGTAATATATAGCGTAATGGTTGGTCAGCCCATTGAGATTCCATAACCGCATCAACTCTAGTTTTATTTAAAAACCATCCTTTCCACTCCCCTGTGTCAATATCAATATCTACACCGCCACAAAGGATACAACCAACGGTTTGTATGGGAGTAATAACCGCAGCTACTTGATTAGATTTAGGACTTAAAACTTTGTCAATTAATTCTGCATATCCTCTTTTAACCTCTTTAACTAATCTTTTTTGATTTTCTGGTTTCTTGACATAAGTTTCACATTTTACTGGTATAAATAGTACTAATCTTTGTTCGTCCTTAGGTAAATTTTCATAAGCAGTGGCAATCATTTTAGTGACCGCTTGAGGGTCATTTAGCTCTTGATGAAAACGTCCATTTTCCTCCATTAAGGCCAAGGTATCAATAGGAATAATAACGACACCACTATCTTTTACTTGGTTAAAATATGTTTGGTACTTTGGACTTGATGAATCTTCCCGTAGCCATCCCCCTGAAATATCTAAAAAATCTAATCCCAGAGTCTTATCTCTACTTCTCCATTTATCCCTTGTAATTAGAAATCGAATATTTTTAGGTTCCTCTGTAGCAGGTACTCCTCGATTGACTGCATCATAATCTTTGACTAAATCTTCTAGTCCTTGTTGATGTTCTTGAATTATGTTGTAACTTTCTTTGTCAATTCCAATCTTAAAATCAGTTCTAGTGATTTCATCTGTAAAATATTTGAGCATAGTAGCTAAAGTACAAGTTTTTCCTACACCACTTGGTCCAAGGGAAGCTACAGACATTTTGAATTTAGGTTCAGAGATTTCATCTCTCAATTCTATTGTAGAATTATTGTTGAATCCCATAACAATTTCTCCTTAATTTTATTGGGTTGAATTTAGAACTTACTTAATCTATTGATAGAGTTATAGATAGTAAGTTTTATAAGTTATACAAGTTTGTTAAATTCTCTCTAAGGTGCTAAAAGAAGAAGCTTTTTGAATAGAATCTTCCCATTGCTGTTTTTCTTGGCTAATTCCCTTGCCAAAATTATCAGGGAACACTTGTGAACTCCACTCCTGAAGTAGAACAAACCAAGCTGTATCTATGTCCTCAGAGTGTCTAACTTCATCTACAAAGCGATGTGCCCGACCATAGACAATGATACTAGGCATTCCTTCTAACTTTTCTAAAGCTTGTCGGCATTTAGAAATAGTATTACGATGTTTAACTTTTAAAATCTTGTGAATTAACTCAATATTTTCTTGATCTGATTTACCAACAGGGTCAAAAACATTAGCAACTACATTGGGATCTAATTCTTCTTCTAATGCTTGGAGAATGAGATGCTCTAAGTGGTATTCATAAGTTATTTTAAAAGAAACCAATTTTTCAAATGCTTCTTTTAATACAGGAAGATCCTCAGGAATTTCTCTTGCCATAAACTTAAGAAATTCTATCCCTCTAGTAGTCGTTATATTTCCTAAATTAGTATCAGTTAAAGCATCAGCAATTTGGTTTTTTACTTTTTCTACATATATTTCAAATCCACTATCAAAAGAATTAAATTTCTTACTGATATGATTTCTTAATTCATTAACGCATTTTTGTAAAATAGCAACCCATCCTTGTCCTATCACTCCTTCATAACGCATCTCATCAATTCTTTTAATTGAATGTACTCCAGTATCTTCTAAACATTCCTTGATAATGTTTCGGGTAGCTGTTTGGAAAAATTTTGTATCGTTTTGATTTTCTTCTATAATCAAAGTCTCAGGACGTATTTCTTTAATTAACTGTTGTAAGTTTCTGTTAATTTTTGTCGTTAGTTCCTTTGCAAGTTTTAAAAATAGGATATTTTCATTTTGGTGTTTAGGAGAAACTCTGAATGCTTGACGGGCTTTTTCAAGAAAAGCTTTTATTTCTCTTTCTAATTGTTCAATAGATTTGTTAGCGATCGCTCCATATTGTGCATCTAACTCTAAAATATGACTTTCTAAGTAATTTAACACTTGTAGCAATACTTTAGAGGCTTCATCAGAATCTGCACAATCAGCAATAATAGGTTCTTGTGCTAATTCAATTCTTTTCTCTTTGATAATGCTTTCTTTTGTGGCTTTACAAACTTCTCCATTATTCTGAACACCTAATCCTGGGGTATGACTTCTTATCTCATTTAAAACCATAAATGACCACTGTTTAATAGGTAAATCTGGTAAGGCTTGATTAGCAATATCAAAAAGATCATAATCTTCTTCTTGTAAAATCCTACCTTTAGGCATACTTACAAAGAGAGCAAAGTCAACATCTTCCCCAAGACTTCTGCGTAAAGTTTCTTTATCTTCTAATACAGTATCCCCTAGTCCAGGTAAATCAATTAAAGCTATTTGTCCTACATCTCCATGAGGAAAATGACAATAAATTTTTACTTCTCTAACCGCTAAATAACTAAAGTTAGTTCTTTGATTATTCTCATCAGTTTGTGATACATATTTTCTAATTTCATCTTGCCTAATAGATTTAGATGAATTTTCTTGTAGTAAATCTTGGTATTCTAAATAATGCTCTTTGCACTTTTCTAAATGTTGATAATAGGCTTTAGCTTTGGCACCCTTCTTGATACTCTCATTTAACTCAGGAAGTGGATTATCAATAAATTGCTCTAATGTTGTTGGTGCTGTTCCTAAATGAAGCACTGGATAGTAAGGTATGATATTTTCTTTGAGAAAAGAATCTGGAGTGTAAAAGAATACTTGGCCACAAGTTTCACTATTAGGTGAGTGAGCAATAGTTACTTTAACTCCTGTACAATTATTGATCGTTCCATCAGGTACTTCAGTTTTTGTTAATCCAGTTAATGCTTGAATAAAACGACTTTTTCCTTGTCCTGCACGCCCAACAAACGCAATCGTTAAATTTTCACGAGAAAATCTTTTATGTAGTTTTGTTAATGCTTGTTCAACTTCTTCAATTTTAGTTTTAATTTCAACAAATAGTGAAAATAAAATGCTTAAATTTCCTGTAACAAATGTATCATTAATATGGTTGACAAGATAACTACAAGTTATCTCCATGCTGTGTAATTGAGATAGTAAAGAGTTAAGTTTTTCAATTTGTTTTTGAACTTTTTTACTGCGAGGATGACGTTTATTAAGAATCTCAGTAATACGAGTAGAGCGCTCCATATTGTTATCCATATTTTTGTCCATATTGTTAAAAGTCATTTGATTATAATTCAATGGTTGTTTAGTAAAAGTAGGATCCTTTGCTGCCATATTCTTATCCTGTTTGTACTGTTTTTTATATTTCTCATATCCTAACGTATTGTTTATATTATTTACTAGGACAAAATCCATATTTTTAGAGTATTTATTCATCATTAATTCATTTATTTTTTTTGCTTTACTTTTATCTCCTTTTGTGCTGAGTAAATAACCTATGGTATTAAGAATTTTTATTGCTAAATAATTATCAAAATCATTGCTTGGTTGTAACCGTTCAGGGGTGTAAGGAGATAATAGGGGTTTCAAGCTCTTTTTCCCGTACAGATTACTATTAATTACAGAATTTCTGAGGTTACTAGATGGCTCAAACCTTAAAACTTCATCCCCCCCCTGAACAGTTACTACATGACAAATATTTAATAACGCTTCAATTTCACATTTATCTCTAATATTAAAAACATTAGTAAATACTTTTTCCCAATATTTAACAATAAGAGTTAATAACTTTTTAGTATCATAAGTTGTTTGAGGAGATTCATCGTCAGGAGGACAAATAATCATTCTAACTTCAGGATTATTTTTCCAATCTTCATCTAAATAGTTATCCATTCTTTCTTCAAAAAAAGGTTCAAGACTTTCTTGAAGAATTTTTAAGGATTTATTGATAACACCACTATTATCCAAGTCTTCAATACTTAATTCATTATCTTCAGGAATTATATTAACTGTTGCTAATTTTTGACGCATTTCGTCAATCCATGTATATTTAAAAATCTTTTCATAAATAGGATTAGCAATTTTTAAATATACTTTATCGTTTTCAATAAGTTTAATCACTAAACCTGACATCAGAAGATCATCATGAATATTATAACCACGTTCCCATTTAACTGGTTGTTTATTCAATATCTTTCGTTCGTAATAATTTAAGACTTGAAGTTTATATTCAATTTCATTTTCATGATTAGTTAAAAATAATTTTTGTATTTCTTGAAAATGCTCTTTCTCCTCTTTTTCCTGATTAATCCATCTTTTTATAATATCTTTCTCAACCAATTTATCAACATTTTCAACAGTTATTTTGATACTCTTATTAAGAAGTTTTTTTGAATGATATTCTTCTCTTAATAAATAACAAATTAACTGAGTTAAAAAAGGTTGTCCATTTGTCCAATAAAAAACTCTTTCAAAAATTTGAGGAGGATTATCTGTAACTTCCTTTAATCCTTCTATAAGAGGTTGACATTTTTCTAAATGAAGATAAGCTAATTCTGTTGTTGTAGCAATATTTAAAGCAGCGTCCTTAGTAAATTCATTTAACTTCGCAACACCGATAAGGACAAAACCAACTTTCTGTAAAGTTTCATCTTTGATATTAATTTTATCCTCATAAATATTTTTAAGACATTGAACAAATTCATCTTGAAAATCATATTTAATTAAAGCTTGAACTTCATCAACAAAAATTACTAGCTTTTTAGCTTTTAAACTAGGTAATATTTTATGCCATAAAAATTGTATAAAAAGCTCAGGAGGTAAATAATTTTCATAGTTTTCTGTCCAAAATGTATTAAGTTCCGATTTTAATTCCTTAGCATTTGGGATTCCTTCACATATTTTAACTGTAAAAGTTCTCCAAAACTTTTCTGTATAAGCAGTAGCTTGAAGATTAATAGCAACACCAATTATTTCCTCATTTTTTAATTTAAAAATAGTACGATTTTTTAAACTACTTTTTCCTATTTGTCGAGGTGCTAAGAGAAAATGAATATTATTTTCTGGGTTAATATTTTTACAAAAATTGAGTAACTCTATATCCCCATCTCTTTCAACATAATTCTTACTATTTGGTCTTAAACTTCCTCCTATATCGTAAATATAATTAACCATTGTCATTATCCTCCCATACAATATCTTTAAAATACTTTTTATAAAGCTCACATCGAACTTTAGGTTGATTTGAAGAATCTAATTTAATTAATCCCATTTTCAACAAGTAAATTTCCAATAATCTATTAGATTGACTATTTTCTATTATTTCTTCATTAATTATTCTTAAAAATAATTCACGAATTTTACGATTTTTGGATTTATTTAAGATTTTCTCATAATCATTAAGATGATAATAAAAAGGACTTAAAGGTGAATTTGCTTCTTCTTCTAGCATCTTAATACTCATATTATTATGAGCAATACTATATAAAGCCTGATTAATTAAATAGGGATGTCCTCCTATAAACTTCTTTAACTCTTTCGCTGTTTCAACTCCTCCATCCCATTCAACACCATAATTTCCAGCTAAGCCTAATATCTGATTTTCATGAAATTCGTGTAAGTCAATTTTTTGACAATTTACATTGGCAAAAGGAGAATTTCGATTACCCCAATCACTATAATCTTCTACCGAATAAGCAAATATTATGCTAAACCGATTCCATTTATCTGATTTAATATAGTCATCAAACCAAATACGAAGTATATCCAAAAAAATTTGCGATTCTGTGGCGAAAATTTCCTGAAAATTATCTATTATTAAAATAATGGGTTTATTTTTTAGAGATTCAAAAATTTTGTCTTGTAAATAACTTGTTAATTTATATTCAAGATCCAAATCATCTAAATCTGATACATCAAACTTATCTAAATTAGTTATATCCTCAAATTCTTTGTATATAGACTTTAAAAAAATATTGCCAAACTTATCTAAATCATTGAAGCTTTCCCCAAATTTATCACTTTTAAAATCCAAAAATCCTACATGACACTCTTGTTTTAATAAATAATTTTGTATTCTTTTTAATAAAGAAGTTTTGCCAGTTTGTCTTGCTCCTTGTATTTTAATAAAAATTCCCTGCTCTAAATTATTATAGTTATTATCATTATCATTATCATTATCATTAGACACCTTCAAAAGTTGTTCACAAAAAATATCACCATTTCTTTGGATGTATCGAGTATCTGATAAAGGAATCCAACCTTTTAAAACAGGTAAATTGAACATGGCAGGTAAAGGGGATTTATCATAAATAATTCTATACTGATTTGCTCCTCTACCTGCACGTTTATGCGTAACACTTATTATTTTGTGTTTTTCTAATCCTTTGAGAAATTGTTGAATTTTTCCATCTGATACATGAATTTCTTTTGGTTTTAAAAATTCTTTAAAGCCACTTACTGATATTTTGACATAATCTTTGGAGTTTAATTTTTGTTTCACTTTCTCTGATTCAATTATTTGACATATGGCAAGATATAATTCTTGATCTTCTTTATTTAAAGAAGCAATATATTTTTCTGGTGATAGATTATCAATATTGTCAGTCATCGTACATTTTCTTTTTTAATTTGTAATCACAAAAATAATCTACTAATAAAGAGTAGAAATGAAGCAGGACTTTAAAATATCGAAAAGACTACTATGGTTTAATGAGATCGTCAGATTATTTCTCTGAAACCTTTACTATATATAGCAATTCTCATACTGGTGAGGTACAGAGGTTATCGCTTTGACTCAGATCTTTCACCAGAACTTATGTACTAAAATAACCTCAGAAAAAGTTCATTTCTCTTTAGCCAATATCTTGCAAAGGTATACCAATTTTTAAGCGTTGAGCATCAATTCTTTAACTCATTACTTCAAAACTCAACCGCTCTGAGATTACCTGCTCAAAATTGCCAGCCTTTACCAGTTAATGGTTTGGGGTCACAAATAACTTATGAAGTGGCGGAGAGCGCCTCCCAATAACTCAAGATTATTGACCACAAAACAGCCTCTAAGGCGCTCTCCGCTTTCGCTGGCAATTTTGAGTAAGTTTATTGCACCCCCCACCAGTAACTTTGGGTAAAGATGCAAGATCTGAGTATAACCTTATTTCCAGAAAATATTAGCGATCTCGAAGAGATCGAGAGCGAAGCGAGAGTGCGCCCTTATTTTATCTTCAAGCCTGAGCACTTTTCCTCATTAAATTACACCCTAGAATAAAACAGCCCTGCCTCTGAACAGTTACATCACTTCAAATAATCAAACATTAAGCAATCTGATCATATTCTTTAATCAAAGGTAATAACCTTTCTACATACAAAGGCACAGATGATAGATGTGTGTGTAGTCGGGATTCTTTTGTAAATTTTCCCGTAAAAACAAGTTTATAGGCCGAAAATACAGTGACTAAAGTCCACATTTCCATCTCTTTATCAACTTCACTTTTATTCATAAAGGAAACGAATTCTAGCTTGGTATTTTCACTAAAATTTAACTTATCTTTAGTGGTTTCATCAAACGTGTCAAATAGTTGCGGAGCGGTTGTAGCATCAAATTCTCCACCAAAGCCTGTTACTCTTGATTTACCTTCTACACTAGAACCGACTAAAAATGCGATTCCATCAATACCATTATCTTTTTTGGCACAATCATTTAAAATAGGTTGCATTGCTTGAATTACGTCATCAGTATTTTGGTAAACCATTTAAAACTTACTCCGTGAGATAGATAATTTGAATAATTGAGAGGTTGAAATGAAGTACAATAAACATTCTAGAAATAAAAATGTATGATAAAAACTTTTTAAAAATACAATAAGTTATGGATTATTTTTAAATCAGGGAATTAAATATACTTCTATTGTCAGTATAGCCTACATTTTTATAAATCAATTCATAAATTTGACTATTTTTTCGTTTTTAATTGATCAAGTTTTAACTCTCTAGTTGCACATTTTCAAATCCTTCATATATACTGAATTTTCACTTAATAGTTAAATGTGCAACTATCTTCTTTTACTAGAAACTAGTTGCCTGAGATCTTGCACCAGAACTTATATAGCCTTTTTAAGGCTGGTGAGGTACAAAGGGTTATCCTTTTGAGGCAAGAGAGGCAAGAGAGGCAAGAATCAGATCTTCCACCTTTAGCAAAAGCTACTGGTTGGGGTTGAGTAATGAGTAAGGAGTAAGGAGTAATGAGTAAGAGAATTGATGTTAAACCTCTAGGAGACAAAGATTATAGAGAATTAACCATAAAGAACATTTTTCCTAAAAAATTAGTACATAAGTTCTGGTGGAAGATATGAGAAGAGAGTTAGGTACAACCTCATGAGTCCTTTGAAATGCTATATACTTTCATTAGCTCAGTATAATAAGATTCTTGGAAGTGTATTTATTACTCCAGGTGTTTTCTGGATTAATCTCACATCTTCCACCAGTACTTATGTACTAAATTAACCTCAGAAAAAGTTCATTTCTCGTACTTCCTAAGATCTGGCAAAGGTATACCAATTTTAAAGCGCGATCGCATTAATTCTTTAACTCATTACTTCTTACTTCAAGACTTCAAGACTTCTTACTTCTTACTCATTACTCTTTACTCCTTACTCATTACTCAACCACAACCAGTAACTTTGGGTAAAGATGCAAGATCTAAGTTGTAGTCACCGTCAAATTGTTGGGTTTCGTATTCCAAGGGCCCAACCTACAAGATTTAAATTTTTACTTATATCTATTGAAACCTTGTTTTTAGCATAATTTAGTCAAATTGTTGGGTTTCGTTGCCTCAACCCAACCTACAATATCTGTTCGTGAGTTCCCTCTTCACGCTTCGCGTAGCGCTATATATAGCAATTCTCATACTGGTGAGGTACAAAGGTTATCCTTTTGAGGCAAGAGAGGCAGGAGGCACCGAGTTAGGTACAACCTCATGAGTCCGAAAAATGCTATATATTTATTAATGATATCCGCAAACCACAGGAAGAGATTTTTGACACCATTCAATATTTATCAATATCAATATAACCATTTAGTAGGGGCGCAAGGCTTGCGCCCTTATCTTCGGCTTGCGCCCCCATCTTCGGCTTGCGCCCTTATCTTCGGCTTGCGCCC
>NZ_JALKVM010000237.1:0-11926 GCF_057440575.1 Johannesbaptistia floridana | reverse complement strand
AAGAATAACATCATCTAGGCATCATCAGCAATTCTTGATACAAAACTTCATATTAATGATAACAAGCTAATTGATAGAAGCATCTCCCACTCCCTGGAACATAATCCAAGATAAAAAGAAATTAACAATAAAAATAGCTAAAAGAGAAGTAACTACAGCGGTGGTGGTAGATTGACCCACACCCTTAGCGCCTCCGGTAGTAGTTAAACCCCAGCTACAACCAATAATAGCAATCAAACCACCAAAAACTAAAGATTTGAGCATAGAACTAAGCAAATCCCAAATATTTAAAAAACTGCGTACAGAATTGAGAAAAATTACCGAAGAAATATTATAGAGACTGTCTGCCACTAACATTCCCCCAGTCAAGCCAGTAATGAGGGAAAAAATAGTCAATATAGGAAGCATGATCCCACAGGCTATAACTCTAGGGGTCACCAAATAATCAATAGGGTCGGTTTCGAGCATATAGAGAGCATCAATTTGCTCGGTTACACGCATGGTACCAATTTCGGCAGCGAAAGCTGAACCTACTCTCCCGGCGATTACTACTGCTGTTAAAACTGGGGCCAATTCCCGAGCAAGAGCAAGGGCTAATACTCCCCCTACTGCTGTTGTCGCTCCAAAAGTAATAAATTCTCTAGCCACTTGGATCGTAAAAACCATACCCACAAAACCTGCTGTAATCAAACTAATAGTGAGAGAAGCGGGTCCTACCAGGGCCATTTGTTCGATAGTATTGCGACGGTGAATATTGCCTTTGAGAAGATGCAGAATAACTTGTCCGAGAAGATAAGCAGCTTCAGTTAGACGGTTAAACCACAAAAATAAATTTTTATTCATTAGCTAATAGGGAAATATCAAGTTATCGTTTCAACTAAGTCTAATTCAAAACAATAGTTTTCAATTACTGTATTAGCTAATAGGCTTTCACACATTTTTTTCATTTGTGCTTCTGCCTCTTGCTGATTTGTGGTGGTCAAGTCAAATTCTATATATTTGCCGATTCTCACAGAGGAAACCTCTGTATAGCCTAGCTGATGTAATCCTGTTTCTACGGCAGCTCCTGCCGGGTCTAGCACGGATGGTCTGAGGGTAACATAAACACGAGCATGATATCTTTGATACATAAATGTTTGGAATTAGTATTTACACAAGTATATAGGCTAGAGAGGGTAAACCGGGACATTTTCGGTAGATAATAGGTATTAGGTATCAGGTTTTAGGCATACAGCAGGAGGAAAGGAGGAAAGGTGAATTCCCCAGGAATGCCTCCTGCTGTAACTACTTACAAAGAAATCCTTACAGGGGTTTTATTGGGATTAACCTGTAAATCAGGAGACTTAATTAGAGAACGTCCAGTCATTTCTGACGGTTGAGGTATTTGAAGGATAGAGAGAATAGTAGGAGCAATATCTGCTAAACAGCCATCATCTCTCAAAGCTACTTGACCACCATGTCCTGGAATTTTAAGTTTTTCTCCTTCAATCAAAATTAAAGGCACTGGATTAGTGGTATGAGCAGTCCAAGGGTTACCCTGTTCATCTCTCATGTATTCAGCATTACCGTGATCTGCGGTAATTAAAGTTGTTCCACCTACTTTTTGAATGCTAGTTAATAGTTTTCCTATGAACTTATCTACAGTTTGAACGGCCTGGATGGCAGCTTCTAAATTGCCTGTGTGACCGACCATATCTGGATTAGCATAGTTAATAACAACTAGAGAGTAGATACCTCTTTCTATGGCAGCACAGGCTACCTCTGTTACTGCTTCTGCTGACATAGCCGGAGCTTGATCATAAGTAGACACCATCGGGCTTTGGATTAGTTCTCGATCTTCCCCGGGAAAGGGTGTTTCTAAACCACCATTGAAAAAATAAGTTACATGGGGATATTTTTCAGTTTCAGCAGTTCTAAACTGTTTAAGATTATTTTCAGAGATTACTTCCCCGAGAATTTTAGTCAGATTTTGTGGTTCAAAAGCTACTTTTACTGGTAAGTCGGGATCGTATTGAGTAAAGGTAACAAAACTTAGAGGTTTAATTAGTTCTCGTTCAAAACCATCAAACTCAGGACTAACTAAAGCACTACAGATTTGTCTTGCTCGATCCGGGCGAAAGTTATAGAAAATTACTCCATCCCCAGCACTTATTGCTCCAGGCGCAATCCTAGTGGGAGCAATAAATTCATCTGTTATCTCTTGACTATAATTTTCTTCGATTACTGCTGATGCTGTTTTTTCTACTATATTGTTATCTTCTGTGAACACTCGATAAGCTTTTTCTACCCGATCCCAGCGGCGATCGCGATCCATCGCATAATATCTTCCACTGACACTCACAATACGACCCAGACCAATTTTATCTATGTGTTCTTCAATTTTCTTAACTTCATCTATTCCTGAATGTGGGTTTGTATCTCTTCCGTCTGTGATCACGTGTATACAAACTTCTTCCACTCCTTTAGATTTTGCTAAGTCCAATAATCCTAGTAGATGATTTATGTGAGAGTGTACTCCTCCTGGTGAACACAATCCGATCATATGCAATTTTCCCTGGGTTTCAATCACATCTTTACATACTTCTATGAGAGCTGGATTCTCTTGTATTGAACCATCTTCTACTGCATCAGAAATACGCACTAGTTCTTGAGGTACTACTCGCCCTGCCCCCAGGTTTAAATGCCCTACTTCTGAGTTTCCCATTTGCCCCTCTGGTAGTCCGACCTTTTTCCCAGATGTTTTAATCAAAGTATGGGGATAAACTTCTAAGAGGCTTCGCAGTACTGGTATATCTGCCATCGCAATGGCATTAGCTTCTTTCATTTCTCGATAACCCCAGCCATCTAAGATAACTAGAACCACCGGAGATACAGGTGCTTGTGCCATGATTATTATCCTAATAGTTTATATGTACGCAAGTTGATAATAACATTTACTTTTTGGAATATTCATTCCTTAATTACTAAGTCATCTCTATGTACAATAGTTTCTGCACCTAGATAGCCTAGTAGTTTGACAATATCTTGGGAATGTTGGCCCTTGATTTGGTTAATTTCGCTACTACTATAGTTTACTATACCTCTAGCTATTTCTAACCCCATTTCGTTACATAATTCTACCGCATCGTGGGCATTAAAATCCCCTTCTACTTTCAGAATTCCCACCGCTAATAAAGATTTTCCTTTTTGACAAATTGCTTTTATCGCACCTGCATCTAAATAAAGTTTACCTTGGGGAATCAAACCGTTAGCTATCCATCTTTTTCGGGCTTTTTCTGTTTGTTTTGCTGCTTCAAACTGGGTTCCGATAATTTCTCCTTGGATAATTTTAATTATATTACCAGGCTCTTTTCCCTGGGTAATTACTGTTTTTACTCCAGCGTTAGTGGCAATCCGTGCCGCTGTTAGTTTTGTTGCCATCCCTCCTGTGCCCCATTGTGAACCTTTTGTGCTGGATTCTATTTCTAGTTTACTAAAGTCTTCTGGGTTAACTAATACAATCGGTTTAGCCGTGGGAAATAGCCGCGGATCTGCCGAATAGAGGCGATCTACATCCGTTAGTAAAAATAACCAGTTTGCTTCTATTAAACTTGCTACTAAGGCCGATAGGCTATCATTGTCCCCGAATTTTAGCTCATCAATGGCTACTGTATCGTTTTCATTGACAATGGGAATCACTTCTAAATTTAATAACTCTGTTAATGTATTGTGTATATTTACATAGGAGCTTCTGTTGATGATGTCCTGACGTGTCAACAATATTTGAGCTATGGGTTGTTCTAAATTACTAAATAAGTCATCATAAATCCTGATTAAGCGCCCTTGACCTACTGCCGCTACAGCTTGTTTTTTACTCATTTTTTGCGGCCTTTCCCTAATCTTCAGCCTTTGACAACCTATTCCTACTGCCCCTGAGGATACTAAGATGACGCGATGTCCTAGACGTCGCAGATAAGTCAGGGTTTCTACTAAAGATGCAATGGTAGACAGGGCGAGTTTATTTGTTTTTATATCGCTTAGGCTAGATGTCCCAATCTTAACCACCAAGGTTTGGGGGCAATTCATACATTCCTTAACTTTCTTGTGTAAAAAAACATGAGCGTCTGTGGCTAATTTCTTAGCTGATGCAGACGCTTGTTTCTATTTTACTTGGTTATGTTTAAGGTCTTTATTAAGCTGACCTCATTATTATCTATGGATAAATCATGACATAAAATTTTTGTGATCATTTATTTCATAATATTTTCTTAATATTTAAATTTATGAGGATTTATTAACTTTTGTCAAGAAATCTACTCAGAAAAACCCAAAGCCTTGATGAGACTGACTTCTAAACTACGCAAGGATAAAAGATTGCTCCAAGAATCATCAGCAAGCATAGGTTCAACTAAGATAGTGAATAAACCCAAACGATTACCAACGATAATATCAGTAAAAGGGCGATCGCCAACCATAGCGATTTGATTAGTTTCTAGATTCATGGCCTTGAGTACCTGTTTAAGTTTGCGTCGTGAGGGTTTAGCGGCGCTAGACACGTATGGTACCTGTAAAACCCTAGCAATTCTACTAATTCTAGTATCACTAAAATTATTACTGAGTAACCAGATAACGGCGTACTCTCGCATAATAGTAAACCATTGTTGAATTTCTGGGGATATTTCTGAACTACTCATAGGTAAAAGAGTATCATCCACATCTAACACTAAACCTTTTAGTTGATATTTAGTAATAATTTCAGGAGTAAGTTGAAGAATATTACCGTCAAGAATCAAATTAGGACGTAAATACCTAACTCGGTGCATAATTTAATTAAATCTCCTATTATTACTGCTTTTGTGCTTGAATAACCTGTAGACTACCACCTAGATAGAGTTGTTGCTGTAAAACAGTAAAACCACTTTGGTTTAATAACCCTTTTAAATCAATATTTAATAGTTGCCAAGCTGTTTGAGTTTCAAATAACCAGAAAAATAAAGCTATACCAGGCCAAAATACTAGATTAGTAGGTTTATGAAAATCAATAAAAGTAAAAATTCCCTGAGGTTTAAGTACTCGATAAACCTCTGCAAAAATTTCCTTTAACTCCTCTAGTTTCATTTCATGTAAAGCAACACTAGTATGAACTAAATCAAACTCTTGGTCTTCTAAAGGCATGTTTTGGGCTAATCCTTCGATATATTTGGCCTCTGGCACCTCTTGTTTAGCTTTAGCTAAGGAAACTGGAGAAATATCTAAACCAGTCACCTGTTGAGACAATTTAACCAAAATAGCAGTAGTTTGTCCACAACCGCAACAAAGGTCTAAAATTTTCGTTGATGGCTGAATATTTAAATTTTCAAGGGGTAGATGGCGAAATTTTCTTTCTCCTCCCAAAGGAAAAGATGCTAAGCTGGAAATTGAATTATATAACCAGGGATATTGATAACTCAATGGTCTTAAAATAGTAGCCAATTTTATTGCTCCTCCTTGTGAAAAATTATTTATTTATTTACCTTTCTATTATTTTTAACTTAAACAATAAAAATATTGTTAAAATAAGTAAAGAATCTGAAAAATTTAGTAACATATTAAAATTATGAGCCGTGTTGGGGTTCTCTTACTGAACTTGGGTGGTCCCGATAAAATAGAGGATGTTCGCCCGTTCCTTTATAATCTATTTTCTGACCCAGAAATAATTCGTCTTCCTTTAACAGGATTGCAAAAACCTTTAGCTTGGTTAATTTCTAACCTGAGAGCTAAAAAATCACAACAAAACTATTTAGAAATCGGCGGCGGGTCACCCCTACGTCGTATAACAGAAGAACAGGCTAGAGCTTTAGCTTCTAGTTTAGCGAAAGTAGGTCAAGAGATTGGTGAAGATATAAAAGTATATGTGGGAATGCGTTATTGGCATCCCTACACGGAAGAAGCGATCGCCAGAATTAAGGCAGATAAAATCTCTAGATTAGTGATTTTGCCTCTCTATCCACAATTTTCCATCAGTACCAGTGGTTCTAGCTTTCGAGTCTTGGAGGATTTGTGGTCTGAAGATAAATCTCTGGAAAAAATTGACTACACCTTGATTCCTTCCTGGTATAAAAATACTAAATACCTCGAAGCCATGGCTGATTTAATTGCCACAGAATTAGAACAGTTTAGTAATCCTGAACAGGTTCATATCTTCTTCAGTGCCCATGGTGTTCCTCAAAGCTACGTAGATGAAGCAGGAGATCCCTATCAGCAAGAAATAGAAGAGTGTACTAGTTTAATCATGGAAACATTGAACAAATCTAATAACTATACACTAGCTTATCAAAGCCGAGTAGGTCCAGTAGAATGGCTGAAACCATATACAGAAGAAGCCTTAGCAGAACTTGGTAAACAGGGGGTTAAAAATTTACTGGTTGTACCGATTAGTTTTGTTTCTGAACATATAGAGACTCTCCAAGAAATTGATATTGAGTATAGAGAGATTGCCGAAGAAGTGGGAATCACCAACTTTGTGAGAGTACCTGCTTTAAATACTAACACTAAGTTTATTGAAGCCTTATCAATGTTAGTAGAGGAAGCTTTAACAACAGAAGCCTGCACCTTTGATCAAGTTACTCACCCGGTGAAGAATATGAAAATGTATCCTCAAGAACGTTGGCAAATGGGCTTAACGCCATCGGCTGAAGTTTGGAATGGTCGTTTAGCAATGCTTGGTTTTATCGCCTTGATTCTGGAACTAATTAGTGGTCACGGTCCTTTACACTTCGCTGGTCTATTATAATAGCGGAAAATAGTGAGGGAGTTACTCTATAGTTAGAGAATGTTTAACCATAGCATGTTTAAAAAATTGATAGCCCCAAAAAGGTAGAAAGCAATCAGTCTATAGAGTTTCTTTGATGAAAACTACTGACTTGTAAATAAAATACCTAGGGGCTGTCTGCTACTTACATCAAAGCAGCTTATGAATCCTGGGCTAGACATAAAAATTCAGGCGAAAATATTTGGAGCGCGATCGCCTATAAAGAGGTTAAAGACATGGCAGGTTTGAGTTTAAATGCTTTAACTGGTACCACACCTACTTGTGAATTAGTTAAAGAAGTTTTAATTCAGATGGAAAGATGGATGATTGAGTCCCAGGGACGGCTTGCTCTGGTAACTTTTGATAATGGTCAGCAAACCTGGTTACCTATTTGTCTTTTAGAACATATTTAATTTTCGTTACACCGTACCGAACGATTTGTCTCCCAGTCCGCCATTCGTTATTTTCTTGCTGAAGCGGTGAAAATGTGGCTAAAATAAGTGTAAATATTTAAAATTCTTTTCTGAACTCCTTGTCTTTGAACTCAACCGCCACCAATAACTTTGGCAAAAGGTGCAAGTTAAGAGTTAAACAGTGCGAAACCCGGGACTTGAACCCGGAAGTCCTTGCGAACACTAGGACCTGAACCTAGCGCGTCTACCAATTCCGCCAGTTTCGCTTACATTCATCCACAATCTATAATCATAATATTAATTTGATAATTTGTCAAGAACAGAGGCGAAGGGAGGAAGGGACATTTCAGGATGTTGAGGAAACCCAAATCACTCGCACTAGTAAAAAACGCGACTTTTGTTAAAAATTGTTATAAGTTATTAATGAGGTAGATTCAGAAGAAGAGGAGGATAAGCTTTGACTGAAAATAGCATAGGTTCGCGCCAAGAAATACAAAAGCTAGTCCGCGAACAATTACAAATTCTCCTAGAAGATAAAAATTATCAAGGGGTAAAAGCCCTATTAATACCCGTACAACCAGTAGATATCGCCGATGCCATAGAAAGTTTACCTGAATCGATGCAAGCGATCGCTTTTCGTTTATTAGGGAAAACTGAAGCGATAGAGGTTTATGAAAATTTAGATTCAAATGTGCAAGTAGCACTACTGCAACAATTTAAACATCAAGATGTACTCGATATTGTCGATAAAATGTCTCCTGATGATCGCGCGAGACTGTTTGACGAGTTACCAGCAAAATTAGTGAGTCGTCTCTACACTCAACTAACTCCCAAAGAAAGAGAAGCCACATACGCCCTATTAAAATATGAAGAAGATACAGCCGGACGAATTATGACGCCGGAGTATATTTCTCTCAAAGAAAACCTAACAGTAGCAGAAGCTTTAATAAAAATTCGTCAATTAGCTACAACCTCAGAAGTTATCTACTATTTATATGTAACTGATTCTTCTCGCTGTCTAAAAGGTACCGTCTCTTTGAGAGATTTAGTGGTTTCCTCTCCAGAAAAGAATTTAAGTGAAATTATGACGAGAGATTTAGTATCAGTACATACTGATACAGATCAAGAAGAAGTGGCCAGATTAATACAACGTTACGATTTACTAGCACTACCTATAGTAGATAGGGAAGAACGTTTAGTAGGAGTAGTAACAGTAGACGACATTCTCGATATTTTAGAACAAGAAGCTACAGAAGATATTTATGCCCTAGGTGGTGTTCAATCCGATGGAGATAATTATTTTCAAATCAATTTAATCACAGTGGCTCGTAAACGAGTAGTGTGGCTATTTATATTGTTACTAACAAACACAGTAACAGCAACAATTATTAACTCTCAACAACAATTTTTACAAGAAGTGGTAGCTTTAACAGCATTTATTCCTCTCCTAACGGGCACAGGGGGAAATGTCGGCGCCCAATCTTCAACCGTAGTCATTCGAGGCTTGAATACAGAAACTATCCGCAGTTTAGGACCCATACAAGTAATTTGGCGAGAAGCTAGGGCAGGAGCACTCCTAGGGACAATTTTAGGGAGTTTAGCTACTCTGTGGGCTTATTTGCTTCAAGGAGATCCCCGAGTGGCGATCGCCGTGGGTGTAAGTTTATTGGCGATCGCTATTCTCGCCTCTGTATCTGGTTCATCTTTGCCATTTATTTTTCGCAGTATCGGTTTTGACCCGGCTTTAATGTCAGCGCCCTTTATCACTACAGCGGTAGATGTATTGGGGGTATTAATTTATTTTCAAATTGCCAAAGCTATTTTAAAATCTGTTGTAAATTAATCAGAGAACTTACGGTTATGAAACTTTTTAAATGGCATTGGTTGGATCTTGCTGAATACATCGCTATCCTCGGACTAATCCTCAGTCTGTTAATTTATATTTTCTCTCAAAAAATTATGGGGTTTTTAGTCTTAGTGACTATTACCCTAACTTTAAATTTACTCAATCGCCAACGGGAAAAACAGCAAAATTACCACCTTTTATCATCATATCTGAAAAAATCAAAATCAACAGAGCAACCCTCTCAGCTAATTGTTAAAGATAATCAAGTAGAACTAAATTGGTTACAAGAATCAGTGCAAAAAATTATAGGATATCTACAAGACAATCATGTAGAAGCTAGAATTAGTAAATTAGAGCAATTAGTTAATAACATCATCAATCAAGGCAATCATCCCCAGAGGCCAAGTTTTAAACCCAGGGAAACAGAGACTATCAACAAAGGTTTTAAACCCAAACCAAAATTCAAACCCAAACCATTCCTTGAGATGTCACCAACTCCAGACAATTTTCCCAAAGCATCTATCCCTAAATCTCCCCATTGGGAATTAACACAAAAAATAGCCGCCCATAAAGAAGCGATTGCAGACTTAGCAATCACTCCCGATGAAAAATATTTACTGAGTGTAAGCTGGGATAAAAATCTTAAACTATGGGAATTAGCCACAGGAGAATTAGTTGATAGTATAGAAGCACATTCACAAGGTTTATTAACTGTAGAATGTAGTAAAAAAGTTAACTATACAGATACTCAATATTGGTTAGCAACAGGAAGTTTTGATCAAAAAATCAAACTCTGGTCCATAGGTGAAGATTTAAAATTCAAACAAGAAGAAGCTATAACCTATCATTCCGGTTCTATTCATGATTTAGCGATCGCTTCTGAGGCAGAAATTCTCGTAAGTGGTAGTTATGACCAGACAATCAAACAGTGGAATTTATTTACCGGAGCTAAAATTTCTACTTCTTTACATGAATCTGGCGGTATTTATGCTCTTGCCTTATACTCTAATCATGCCATCATTGCTACTGGTGGTGGTGATGGTCAAGTTAGTCTCTGGCAACTAGAAACTGGTAATTTACTAGCAGAATTCCTAGGCAATGTTTCCTCAGTTCAGTGTTTAGCCTTTAGTGACGATGGAGAGTTACTCGCCGCAGGTTGTGTAGATGGTACGATTAGAATATGGCAATTAAATCAGTCTGATTTAACCCAAAATCTTGAACCTATACAAGTTTTCGCTGCTCACAAAGCCCAGGTCATGTCCCTAGTTTTTGACCCATCCCATAATATTTTCTTAAGCGCTGGTGCTGATGGTACCATTAAAAGCTGGCATCTTGATCAAGATGAACCCTTGAATATAATTACTCAAGAATCTCAAAGTATTTTTTCAATACTTTTAAACACCAATGCTGATTTATTAGTTAGTGGTGGTGTCGATGGTGATTTAAAAATCTGGCGGTCTTAGGTTACATTTCTCCCTACATGCCCTGGATTTTAAATCCAGGGAACAAACATACTGGTTAAACTTTCCGAGAATAGTACTCAACGATGAGTAGTTCATTAATTTGTAGAGGCACCCATTCCCTTTCCACGATACCATTAACTCTGCCTGTGAGAGTGTTTTTATCAAACTCTAGGTGACTAGGTAAGTTAGCTAACCCGGGATATTCCATATTAGTTTCTACTAGTTTGCGAGATTTTTCTCTATTTCTAACACTAATTACTTCTCCAGGACGACACTGATAACTAGGAATATCCACAACTTTACCGTTTATGGTAACGTGACCGTGACTAATCAGTTGACGTGCCGCAGGTATCGTACCCGCCATTCCCATGCGAAATACAGTGTTATCAAGACGCATTTCTAGTAATTGTAATAAGGCTTGTCCCGTAGAACCTGTAGCTCTACGTGCTTTTTTCATATAACGAACTAGTTGTTTTTCGCTAATTCCATAATTAAAGCGTAGTTTTTGCTTTTCTTCGAGACGAATAGCATATTCTGAGCGCTTTCTGCGATTTTGTCCATGTTGTCCTGGGGGATATTGGCGTCGGGGACTTTTCCGGGATAATCCTGGTAATTCACCTAAACGGCGTACAACCCGAAGACGAGGACCTCTGTATCTAGACATAGATTGTTTTCCTTTATTTTCTCTTTTATATTAGACCCAAAACTCTTATCATACCATAAATTCTAAGTTTTAAAAAGGAGATAGGGAGATAGGGAGAGGGGGCAGGGCTGTTTCGTTCTTGACAAAGAAAATGGTGAGGAGGAGCAGGGAGCACCGGAGCACGGGAGCTTCTGAGAGGGGATTTTTTGCTAATAATAAATCTCGGATTTATTTTTCTTTTAAAAAACATAGTAAAAAGCCTACCGTTTAAACGTTACATTTTGAAATAAAAAAATGAATGAAACAGCCCTGGGAGAGGGGGAGAGCTCACAAGGGTAGGTTTTTTACAAAGAGCTTGTAGCCTGTAGGTTGGGTTGAGGCACGAAACCCAACACAATGAGTAATGAGTAACGAGTAATGAGTAATGAGTTTTGAAGTAAGAAGGTAGCCTGTAGGTTGGGTTGAGGCACGAAACCCAACACTATAAAAGTAGGCGATCGCCCTTAATTTTTGATTCTCACCTGTTGGCATATTCAGCATTAGTGCTTTTTTAGCCTGTAGGTTGGGTTGAGGCACGAAACCCAACACTATAAAAGTAGGCGATCGCCCTTAAATTTTGATTCTCACCTGTTGGCATATTCAGCATTAGTAGCAGCATTAGTAGCGTAAGTGAAATTGTTAATGTAGTATAACAAGGACCCAACCTACAAGCTACTGATAAAGCCCCCCTTAGTAAGCTATCCTTTATAAGCAACTCACCAAACCCTTGTATAGCAGGGAGCACCGGAGCAG
>NZ_JALKVM010000236.1:0-11960 GCF_057440575.1 Johannesbaptistia floridana | reverse complement strand
TGAACTTTTTCTGAGGTTAATTTAGTACATAAGTACTGGTGGAAGATGTGAGTTGAGAAAGAAATTCCCAAACTCTAACTTAAGATTTATTTCTTAAGTTAGAGATAATTTGTAATAAAAATTAAAATTAGTTCAAATTGCAGATTTATTTAGGGGTCCAAAATTGCTTTAATAAAAATGTAGTTAAGCAAAAAGTAATTTTATGCCTATATTAAACATTGGTTTAACCGAAGAACAACGCCATGGTGTCATTGACCTTCTTAATCATGACTTAGCAGATTTTTATCTGTTATTAATCAAAACTAAAAAATATCACTGGGACGTAGTAGGACCTCAATTCAGAACCTTACATACTTTGTGGGAAGAACAATACGAAGCGATCACAGCTAATATTGACGAAACTGCTGAAAGAATTCGTGCATTAGGAGGTTATCCCCTAGGTACAGCTTCAGGCTTTCTGGAATATGCGTCTATTAAAGAACATCCCAAAGACCTACCTTCTGCTAATGAAATGGTAGCTCGTTTAACCAAAGATCACGAGCAAATTATTCGTAATTTAAGAGAAAATATCGATACATCCACAGAGAAGTTTCACGATGAAGGTACTGCTGACTTCCTCACTGGTTTAATGGAACAACACGAAGAAATGGCTTGGATGCTGCGCTCTTTCATTGAAGGCGAAGCGTTAGAAGCAGATGGAAAACGTCCTGGTAGTGATACCAAGCCCGCTGTTAATGCCTAACACCTCAAAGGGTGACCATAAACTTAAAACTGATTTGGTGCGTTAATGAAATGTAACGCACCAAACTTGCTGTAACCTATAAAAAGTCCCTGGATTCCTCAAGCTTTTTAACACCTTGTTAAGATTTACTGAGTGAATCCTTGTTTAATAATACTTCTCCTGCAATCATCTGCTTCGCTGCTTCTAATAGTTCTTCTTCTATGTACGGTTTAGTAAAATAAGCCTTAGCACCTAACTCGGCGGCAATTTTACGATGGCGCTCCGCACCTCTTGAAGTAATCATCGCTACAGGAATATTATTTAAGTCGTTATTTTCTTGCAGAAGTGAAAGTAGTTCTAAACCATTCATTCTCGGCATTTCAATATCACAGAAGATTAAATCACAGGGGAGTCCTGAGCGAAGTTTTTCCCAGGCTTCTTGACCGTCTCGGGATTGTTCCACACGATAACCACGTTTTTTAAAAGTGATGGAGAGCATTTCTCGAACCACTACGGAATCATCAATAATTAAAACTACATAATCTTTTTGTTGTGTAGCTTGCTTTCTCGTGCTTTGGTGGTTGTTACGACCGAGAAGTTTTTCTCCCTCAATCATCTTTTCCGCCGCATCTAAAAGCTCTTTTTCTGTGTATGGTTTAGTTAAATATCCACTAGCCCCCAGGTCTGCTGCTACTTGACGATGCTTATCTGCTCCCCTAGAAGTGAGTAAAGCTACAGGAATAGAGCGCAGTTCATTATCCTGCTGCATCATCGAAAGAAGTTTAAGACCATTCATTCTTGGCATCTCGATGTCACAGAAGACAATGCTACATGGTAACCCTGAGCGAAGTTTTTCCCAGGCTTCTTGACCGTCTCTAGCTTCTTCTACTCTATAGCCTGCTTTTGTGAAACTCAAGGACAGAAGTTGACGAACGGTAATTGAGTCATCAACAATTAAAACAATTGGTTCACTGTTTGATTTAGGCCCTGAAGTACTATCACTACCTGCACCTGTGTATGTAGGTGGCCAGATTCTCTCTATTTTACCACATCGTCCATCGGCGATATCATTGGCGATATCAATCAACTCCAGTATATCTCCAATCGGCATAATTCTACCATCACCTAGTACAGTCGCACCAGCGATTCCGGCCGGTTTTGGTATGGGGCCTTCTATTTGCTTAATTACAATTTCTTGTTCTGCTAAAATTTTATCAACTTTAATCGCTAATAATTTACCAGCACCTCTTAATATAACTATAGAGATGCTATTATCATATTCTTGTCCCCCATAAATAGTGCTTCTACTAATCTGACGATTATAAGATAGTAAATTATTTAATGATTGAAACGGTAAGAGTTGATCTCCCCAAAGAATACATTTTTGTCCTTGTTTATTGATTTGAATCTCTTCTGGAGTATAGTCTTTGGTATCTTCAATCCCATCTATGGGAAAAGCAATGCGAGCATTGTTACTCAAACAGGGTAAAGCTTTACATATACTCAAAGTTAAAGGCAAACGAATAATAAAAGATGTTCCTTTACCTAGTGTTGAATCAATACTGACTGTTCCTCGAATCGATTGCAAACTATTTCTCACCACATCTAATCCTACTCCTCTTCCTGAGAAATCATCGGCTCTATCTTTAGTACTAAATCCTGCATGAAATAGCAAATCATATACGTCCTGGTTGCTAATGTCTTTGGCTTCTAATTTAGTAATTAGTCTTTTCTCAATCGCTTTAGTTTTGACTTTGTTCACATCAATTCCTGCACCATCATCAGAAACTGAAATTACTGTTTGGTTTCCTTGTATAAAGGCTTGTATTTTAATCTGACCTTTAGGATTTTTGCCTCTTGCTTTGCGTACTTCTGGTAACTCAATACCATGGGTAATGGCATTATTTACTAAATGAGTTAAGGGATTGTAGAGGTGATCTAAAATAACTTTGTCTACTAATACTTCTCTCCCAGCGATTACTACTTCTGCTTGTTTTTTCAACTTCAGAGAAATTTCTCTCACCGCTCTCAAATACTTATCTGCTGTATTAGAAAAGGTAACCATTCGTGCGTGATTTAAACCTTCTTGGAGAGATGTAGTTACTTGGCGTAAACTTCGAGCTACTTGGTCTGTTTCATCTACTAAAAACTGAATATCTGATGTTGATTCTTTAACACGTACTATTAATTCAATAATTTCTTGTGAGAGAGGGTGAAACTGGGTAAAACTATCAATTTCATGGGCATTTAGTCCAGTTTCATTTTCTTGTAAATCATTTTCCCCAGGAGGCATGTAGTTAATTGGATTGGTCCCTTTGTTTTTCGGATTTCTACTTGCTAGTAATGCTCTCTCTAACAGAGTTCGCTCATATAAATACTGCATCTTTGAATTAACATCTGTTAATTGTTGAACCTGATTGAGTAAATTATCTAGAAATTGTCTTAAACGTTCTTGATCTTCTTCTAACCGATTACGTTTAACTACTAGTTCCCCTATTAAATTATTTAAGTTATCTAATTCTTTAACGTGTACCCGCATTGTTTGTTCAAAAATGCGTTGATTACCTGGTTTGATTGCTCTTGCTGGGCTAAATACTGGTATGGACTTTTCATGATTATCTGATGGTAGTTGAGTTTTTATCTCACTTGTTTGGGAATTAGTTTCTAGTAAATTTTCTAATACTGTATATATTTCTTTCTGGGTTTGAATGCTCGGTTCCTCAATCAAAGTATCTAAATCACTAAATTGATCGTAATAGTAGATTATTTCCGGCTTTTTAAAATTAAAATTTAGAGATTCAGATATAGTTATTTCTTCATCAAAACTATCTTCATCAAAACTATCTTCATTGGCATTCGTATCAAAAATACTAGTATCAAAATTAGTATCCGATGTTTCTGTTTCTCCAAATAGGTTGACTATGTCCTCTGAATCTTCGTCTTTTTCTTCTGTATCTAAATCTCTATCTAACTCTGCGGTTGAAAACCCTTCTAGGGTCGCTAATTCGCCAAATTCTTCTGTTTTAGCTTCTTTACGCTCAAAATCATCAAATAAATTAGATATATCTTCTGTTTCTGCTTCTTCAGCGTACTCTCTTGTATTTGACGAAATTTCCGTTTTGTCAAATAATTCTAATAGTTCTTCTTGTGTATTTTTTTGATGTTGATTTTTGAGGGGTTCTTGAGAAGATTTATTTAGGGGTAATGGTTGACTATTTTGTGTTTCCCAAGGATCTGAAATATGTCCATTTTCTTTTTGTTGGTATTCTTGGCTTATCTTTAGTTTACTAGTTTTTGCTTGACTCTGAATTGTTGCTACTTTGCTTTCTTCAAAGGAGGAGCGAGCTATCAGCGCTTCTAGTTGAGAACTCGGATTAATGTCTTCTGCTTGACCTGCTTTGATTAATTCCCCTGCATCTCTAATATCTTTGATAATTACTTTTATACACGATTGATAAGGATTTTGATGATTGGCGATCGCCATTTGGGTTTTTACCAATAACTCACACCAATTCTTTAGTTTAGCTTTTTCCCCCAGTACATAAAGTTGTTGACAATATTCTTGGATTTGCTTTCGATTTGTGGGTGTATCGCCTTTTTTCAGTACCACTATTATTCTCTGTAACTGTTGTAGTACTTGTTTATAAAAATTTTGGTAAAATGCTTGATTTTCCACGGTTATATATCCTCTTACCTTACACAGGGTTATTCAAATTATTAATACTGATTTTTTTAAAGCTCAAGACGCAGTTCAAAGTGATATATTCATTATATCCTAGTTAAACTTTAGTTATTTTTCTACTTGATAACCAAATTCTCTTAGTTGTACTTGGGATTGACGCCATTTTGGTTCTACTTTCACGAATAATTCTAAATAAACATCTCCTGCGATTAGTTTTTCAATTTGCTTTCTCGCTTCTGTCCCAATCGCTTTCAACATGCTTCCCCCTTTCCCTATTATTATACCTTTTTGAGATTTACGTTCTACGTTAATCGCTGCTAATATTCTCGTAATTTTAGATTTTTCTTCTACTTTTTCGATGACAATTGCTACTGAATGGGGAATTTCTTGGCGAGTCATGTAGAGTATTTGTTCCCGAATTAATTCCGCCATAATTAACCGTTCTGGCATGTCTGTTACTAAATCAGGTGGGTAATAGTAGGGACCTGTTGGTAATTTAGATAATAGTTGATTTTGTAATTCTTCGAGTCCTATTTTTTCTACTGCTGAAAATTTAACTACAGACCAATATTGGTTTTCAATTAGACTTGTGTAGGTTGCATCCAGTTTTTCCCCTTCATTCTTTTGCAGGTCGCACTTATTTAACCCCAGAATTACTGGTGTTTCCCCATTATTTCCTAGTAATTCTGCTATATATTGATCCCCTTTTCCTGCTGGTACCGAACTATCTACTACTAATAATACTACATCCACCAAGCTAATCGCCTGTTGAGCACTTTTTACTAGAATTTTACCTAGTTCGTGATGGGGTTTATGGATTCCTGGTGTATCTATAAAGATAATTTGAGCAGTATCTGTAGTTAAAATCCCTCTTAGGCGATTACGAGTAGTTTGAGCGACAGGAGATGTAATTGCTATTTTTTGTCCCACTAGTTGATTAAGCAGTGTAGATTTGCCCACGTTAGGACGACCTATAATAGCGACAAATCCTGATTTAAATTCCGGTGGCGCTATGGGAATAAGGGAAGTTACTAAATCATTCAAACAAATACCTCAGCATAAGCTATTGCTGTTCTATTTTAACTTATTTTTTCAGCAGACAAATAAAAAATACCCCGCACTTACGCTACGGAGTATTTCATCGAACTCTAAAAAAAGGACTAACCTACAAATTCTTTACGAGGTTCACTAACACCAGGAGAATCACTACCTTTGAGATAAGCTAACATAGTATCTGCATCTGATACTTCAAAGGGGTCTGTGGGACAGTTATCTGCATAACCTTCTTCTGTGAATACCTTTTCGATATTGCCATCATTAACTAGCATGGAGTAGCGCCAAGAACGCATCCCAAATCCTAGGTTAGATTTATCTACTAACATTCCCATTTTGCGAGTAAATTCGCCATTGCCATCGGGTAATAAAAATACTTTGTTCGCGCCAATCTCTTTACCCCATTTGAACATAACGAAGGCATCATTTACTGAGACACAGATTATTTCATCTACCCCTAAAGCTTTGAACTCATCATATAGTTCTTCATAACGAGGGAGGTGGTTAGATGAACAAGTAGGAGTAAAGGCACCAGGTAAAGAGAATACAATTACTTTTTTCCCGCCAAAAATATCTTGAGTGGTTTTGTCTTCCCAACGATAAGGATTAGGTCCTGGGACTGACTCATCTCTAACACGAGTTTTAAATACTACGTCGGGTACTTTACTTACAGCTACCATAATTGTTACTCCAATCTATTTTTATTTAAAGTTGACATATCTCAGAATAATTCTTATTTAAGAATTAGTCAATAGTAATAACTACTTATTGCTAAGTTTTGTTGAAGAAAAAATTTAAGATAGATTTAGGCCATGATATAATAATAAGATTAAAGCATAAAAGAAAAACTTTTAAACAAAAATTTAGTAAGGTCAGATGAAAAAGCAAGCGGAGTGGATTGTAATGCGTTTAAAATCTAAGAAATTACGAGTAACCCCCCAAAGATTTGCCGTATATAGCAACCTATTAGAAAGACAAGATCATCCAACGGCAGAGCAAATTCTCTTAGAACTAAACAAAGAGAGTTTTAAATCGTCCCAAGCAACAGTATATAGTTCCCTACAAGCCCTTGAGGAAGTGGGGTTAGTAAAACAAGTATTGTTAGAAGAGGGGGTATGTCGCTATGATGCTAATACATCTGCCCATCATCACTTTTGTTGTGAAAAATGTGGTCACATAGAGGATATTCCCTGGGATGCCTTACCAGATATAAAATTGAGTAAGTTACGTCCAGGATTAGAAGTAAAGGGATACGAAGTAGTAGTTTATGGAATATGCGATCGCTGTGATTAGGAGATGAATAGTGAGTAATGAGTAATGAGTAGTGAGTAGTGAGTAATGAGTAAGAAGTTTTGAAGTAAGAAGTAATGAGTAGTGAGTAATGAGTAAGAAGTTTTGAAGTAAGAAGTTTTGAAGTAAGAAGTAATGAGTAAATGTTAAACGCTTAAAAATTGGTTGACCAAAAAGGCGTATTCAGTGTTTTAGGTTTGAGTATTTTGCTTCTAGTTATCGGTTACACTACTAACAAGATCATCGCTTCTGCGGTGGGTTTCTTGTTTCTATTTTATTTAATGAAATTTTCTGAATCCCATAATGTCGTTTTTGTCAGCAGTAATGAGTAATCTATACTAGAGAAGGTTTAATTCATGATTTAGATGAGATTTATGATATGAGTTCAGAATCATCCAAGCTACCTGAATTTATTTTTGGGAAGCTATCAACTTCCGAAGGTCGCCTGTTACGAGTGAAGGCGATCGCCTCAGGTTTAATAGATCTAAATATAGAACCAATAGATCCTCAACCACAACAACCCGTAAAAATAAATGTCAGCATTGGTTCAGAAGTAGCAATTAAGGAAATCAAATTACACTATACAACGGATGGTTCAGTACCTGCAAATAACTCAGCTTCAACTATTACTTTACCTATGGAACTTAGTAGTATAGACTGGAATACTCTACAGTGGTCCTATTTAGAAACCTGGACTGGGATTATTCCAGGCCAAGCAAAGGGAACTCATGTACAGTATATAATCGAAGCTACGACTACAACCAACGAAATTATTTATTGTCCCTATTTAAAATCAGACAAAATAGATGAAGCTAATCTCAAAGAAATACAAAGATTTAACCCTAATTATCAACCCAGAATCTATAGTTTTTTTGTAGATGAGGAAAAAATCCCGACTTGGTTTAGAGAAGCTGTTATCTATCAAATTTTTGTAGACCGTTTTGCTTCTAATCTCGGAGAAAAATGGTCTAGTGATAGAGACTTGAGCGATTTTTTTGGGGGAACTCTTCGAGGAATTATCTCTCGTTTAGATTATTTAGTTGATTTAGGAGTAACTTGTTTATGGTTAACGCCTATTTTCACTAGTTCTTCTCATCATGGTTACGATCCTGCCTCTCATAGTGAAATAGAATCTCGATTAGGTACACAAGCAGATTGGCAAGATTTAGTAGAAGCAGCTCATCAAAGAAATATTAAAGTTATATTAGACTATGTAGCTAATCACTTTTCTGCTGAACATCCTGTCTTTAGAAAAGCTCAAATTACACCAGATACAGACGAACTTGACTGGTTTCGCTTTCGCCAATGGCCAACAGATTATGACTGCTTTTTTGATGTCCCCAGTCAACCAGAAGTTAACTCTGAGAATTATCAGGTTAGAGAATATTTAATCTCCAATGCTTGCCAATGGCTCAAACAAGGTTGCGATGGATTTCGTTTAGACTACGCTCACGGATTAAGTCGTGCTTTTTGGTCAAAATTTAGACATGATACTCGTCAAGTTAAGGCAGATAGTGTAACTTTTGGAGAAATTACTGCACCACCGAATACAGTTCGCTCTTTTACAGGATGTATGGATGGTTGTTTAGATTTTAAACTGTTGGAACTATTCCGGGGATTTTTTGGCTTACAAAATTTAACAGTAACTCAATTTGATAACCAACTCAGAAAGCATTTAACTTATTTTGGGGATAATTTAGCGTTACCTAGTTTTTTAGATAATCATGATATGAATCGCTTTCTCTGGCTAGTAAAAGGAGATAAAAGACGTTTAAAACTAGCAGCTTTGTGTCAGTTTAGTTTACCCCATCCTCCTATTATTTACTATGGTACAGAAGTGGGTTTAAGCCAATTAAAAGCAGTAGGAAGACTAGAAGAGTCTCGTTTACCGATGATTTGGGGAGAAGAACAAGATCAAGAGTTATTAGAATTTTATCAAGAGTTAATCCGTTGGCGCCGTCAAAACCCCAATTTAACCACTAGCATTCCTCAACCACTAGTTATTGACGAGGAAAAAAGAATTTATATTTATACTTGTGCTTCTTTTATTATTGCACTCAACAATAGCCCTCATACTAATACTATAAATTTAACTCAGGTAGAAAAAAATCCCCTAGTCTTAAAAACTGACTCAGGGATTTTCTTAGATGAGCATAATTTATCTCTTTCTGCCTATGGAGGGGTAATTATCCTAAGGGGGTGACAAATTTCGTAAAAACGAATACAGCCTGTAGGTTGGGTTGAGTCACGAAACCCAACATAATACTTAGCGCTTGCATCTTTACCCAAAGTTACTGGTGGGGGTTGAGTAATGAGTAATGAGTAATGAGTAATGAGTAAGTAGGGCTTGCTGAATAAATGTAAAACTTTTGCTAGATAAAGGTTTGAGCCCATTTTTATCATAAAAAGTGCAAGGTTTTTTGATATATTATGCTAGAAAGAGTGCATTTTTTTCTTTGATTACTCGAAAATTCATAAATCATTATTACCTCCTGCCTCCTGCCTCCTGCCTTTCTCCTCACCAAAACTTACTTTTTCACCCGTACCCTAAGTAAGCTGTAGGTTGGGTTGAGGCACGAAACCCAACATAATACTCAGCTCTTGCTAAACAACAATTTTGTTAACTACATCAATTATGCGTTTATCAGTTAAAATCGCCATACCAGATGGACATAAATCTAGATAAACAGCAGCCCTTCCGTCGGGATATTTTTGAACTTTAACTGTTTGATCTTCAGGAGGTTGTCGTAACTGATCATCACTCCACTCACTATGATATAAATAGTTTAAACTGTCACCATGATCATGAAGAGAACCGTCTATAGTTATCCAAGCGCCTCGACGTTCAAAACCATGGGGGTTAAATACCATCAAAACCTCTAAATTATAATATATCATTGACCAACCCACTAATTCTCCTTGTTGAGGAATTCTAAAAGGATAGTCGAGATAGGAGGTTTCTCGGAAATAAAGATATCCTTGACGTAGAGTTTTACCAAGAATATCTTGACGATTACGGAGACGGGCGATCGCCGCTATTCTCAAGTAAGTGGGATGATTAGGGTTAAAGAAATGACAGCCATGGGTTGCAAAAGCCCCAAAACTACCGCCAAACATAGTTTCACGTACATAGCGATCTTCAGCAAAGCGTCTATTTTCCACTGTATAGTCATGATAGTCTTCGTTACCATCAAAACCTTGCTCTGTGCCATAATAAATAGCAGGAATACCAGGTACAGTCAACTGAATACCTACCACATGGGCGATTTGTTGGTATAGATTAGGAACATTACTATGGGCGGCAAAACGTTCTTTTTTAGGGCGAGAAGACATATCATGGTCATCTAGAACACAAACGGCGAAAGTACCTATTTGACGGAAAACCCCAGATCTAGTATTGCGATCATATAGCCCAAAGAAATCATTAGGAGGAGTTAAACCTTTAGCTAAAGGACCTACTTTATTAGGAAAGATAATAATTTCTAAAACAGCGTCTAAATTACCTTTAAATAAATCTAAATAACCGGGTATAATTCCCGCATCGGTTATTTCTCCAGTTAAGAAGAAATTATCTTTACCAATCAACTCAGCATAGGAATGAATCGCGCGGGCAAATTCTCCACTTGCTTGAGGTGAAATATGTTTAACGGCATCCAGACGAAAACCATCACAGTCACTGATACCGATCCAATATTGATAGGCTTTGATTACCCCTTCCATAGTTTCAGGGTTTTCTAAATTGATATCTTTGAGATCGTAAAAATCACCCTTACGATATTGCACATAAGGATTTAAGGGATCTTCCCAATCAGCCAATCCCCACTGACCGATTTCACCACAGCGACTATACCAATCCAGATTTTGAAATTCTTTAGGCCATACTCCATCTTCTAGAGTAACAGGGTTAGGAATACTTTCTCCTGTAGCAGATCGCCAACCATGGAAAGGCTGTGGCGGTTCAAAGCGATAGGGCATAGTATCTCTAGGTTCACCATTGTCACCCTTGTAAAACCAATTATTACCAGAGTGATTAAAAATAATATCAAGAATTACATACATACCTTTTTCATGGGCTAGATCAATTAAATCTCTCAATTCTTGACGAGTTCCAAATCTAGGGTCAATATCCAAGAAATTTTGGATACCATAACCATGATAGGTTTCTAAATCGCAGCGTTGTTTCCAAACAGGATTAATCCAAAGGGTAGTTACTCCTAAGTTTTGTAAATAATCTAGCTTACTAATAATGCCTTTGATGGTGCCGCCATTAAATTTAGTTCCTGCTGTCATCCAAGTAGCTTTGTCCGAGACTTTGTATTGTTCGGGATGATTGTAATCAAACAAAGGACGAGAGTCTTCTTGAGCGTCACTAAAGCGATCTGGTAATAGTTGATAAAAGATTTGATCTCTCCAACTTTTAGGACTAGGATGAACTTTTCCCACTGGACGTAGTTTAACTTGAGAAAGTTCTTGAGGCACTGGTTCATTGATGGGAGTTTGAGACATATATCACTTCGTAAGAAATTGAATTAGAGATAGTATCATCTCTTAGTTTATAAGTACCTGGACATAAATAAAGTAAACTAAGTTAAGTTTTGTTAAGGAGTCTCAAAACCTCTCTGTTCCTTCCCTCATATCAAATCACCACAACTCAGATCTTGCATCTTTACCCAAAGTTACTGGTGGATGAATAATGAGTAATGAGTTTTGAAGTCTTGAAGTCTTGAAGTAATGAGTTAAAGAATTAATACTAAACGCTTAAAAATTGATTCTCCCTTGTCGGCCAATTTCTGTACTTTTTTAGGAGTGCAAGATATGAGAAGGGGGGCTTTTCATGATAACTGTAAACATCTATTTGGTCATTGCTATATGTACAGATGCAAGATCTGAGTATTAGCACCTCACCAGGGCGCAAGCCTCCCACCAGGGCGCAAGCCTCCCACCAGGGCGCAAGCCTCCCACCAGGGCGCAAGCCTCCCACCAGGGCGCAAGTATGAGCGCCCCTACTACACCTACTAAGGACTTTTTGCAACCATTAGCAAACAGCGATCGCTCTTGCTTCAATAACCACTGCTTATACGTTCCCTTTTTTGAGCATTTCTAGAGGCGTTAAGCCGTTCAAAGCTTTATCTTTTTCAGTCCAAATAAAGCCTTCCAACTCTACCGCTTCTAAAAATCTACTCAAATTTACTCAAACAGCAAAATAAGACAGAA
>NZ_JALKVM010000235.1:0-12034 GCF_057440575.1 Johannesbaptistia floridana | reverse complement strand
TTACTCATTACTCATAATTCATCCACAACCAGTAACATTAGGTAAAGATGCAAGATCTGAGTAAAATCTGAAACCTCCTCCTCAAAAAATATTCTAAGCAGTTAATAAATTTTGAGGACCTCTAGCAAAATTAACCAGCCAGTCAGTAAATTTTGCCATAATTGGTTGACCTGTCAATTGTTCTAAACGGGCAAAACCGCCAATATTTCCCACATTAATCTCACTAATCACCCAATTTCCTTGGTCATCTTGTAAAAAGTCATAGCCTAGGGTATGTAGTCCAAGTTTTTGATAATGAACTACGGTTTTGGCGATCGCCTCTTTTTCTATCTCGCTAATATCTGCGAGAAAACATTCCCCATCACCACTAACATTGTTAATCCAATGACCACTTTTTGAGCGACGAATATAAGCGCCATATATTTCTCCATCTACTACTACAATTCTTTTGTCTCCTTGAGAGACTCTATGAAGATAACGAACTAACTGAAGTGGTTGATGAGTTTTCCCCATAGTATAAGTAATTACCTGGGCAAAATCATTAAACTCTCTTTCTCCTAAAAGCAGATTATCAACTACAAATGACTGACCTTGATAGCGAATTTTAAAAATTCCTCTACCACCACAGCTATTAACTTGTTTAGCGACAATAGTTCCATGTTTATCCAAAAAATTTAGGGCTTGTTGCCAATCATCAGTAACTATGGTTTCAGGCAAATAATCACCAGCAACTTTCACCAGAAAATCTGCTTGTATTTGTTCTATCTTATTGCTAGGACTATTGATAAAGTTAGTATATTTTTCCCATTGGCATAGTTTCTGTAAATATCCCTCAGGAAAAGGTTTCAGGGTGCGACAAAAAACCACATCAAAGCTATCAATAGTATCGTATTGACTAGCTGCCTGGTATTTTAACTCTAAAAATCTTTCATAGGGTAAACTACCAGAAATAGGAGTAACTTTAACTTGATTTTCCCCTGTAGAAGATGTATTCAGAACATCGTCACTAAAGAGGTGGAAAAAATCAATCCGAGTATCCATAGCCACTTGTTCATAAAACCGTGGTACATCCATATAGGGATTTTTATACAAGTCGGGATTACAAATTGCTAAAAATTTTACTTTTTGATTTAGTAGCATAATTAGTACCTATTAATCAATTAATTAAGAAGCAGAAACGGTAGATTCCATTTGAACATTTTTCTCTAACTCTGTCTCTTTTTTCGGAGACTTAGATTTACCTAAGCTAGAAATAAAAACACCAACAATAATGACAGCAAAAGCGCTAATTTGAATACTAGAAGGTCTTTCTCCATTAAGAACTAAAGCATATAACACCCCAAATACAGGAGATAAAACCGTTAAACGACCAACTGTTTGAGAATCCAATTTATTAAGAGCGGCGTACCATAAAAACTGTCCAAGGACAATTAAAATGAGGGCATATATCATCATAATTATCCAAAGTTGACCAGAAAAAACATCACTAAAATGACTTGGTCCAAACATCACAGTAGCGATAATCATAAAAACAATTGAAGAGATAAAATTACGGCTAAAAACAACTACCCTAAGACTGCACTCTTTCCCTAAAACTAGCTTACCTAATAAAGCAGTAGTAGCATAGACAAGAGCAGAAGCAATTATCAACAAATCTCCTTTATTGATTTGATACATATTAGTTTTTAAAACAATTGCTAAAACCCCCACAATAATTAAACCAAAACCAAACCATTGAAAACGGTTAATATGTTTTTTCAAAATAATACTGCCAGCTAAAGCAAAAAAAACTGGACCTAATCTTCCTAACAATACAGAGTTTGTTACAGTGGTAAATTCCAAGCCGGTAAAAATTAAAGCCGAGAGTAAAGCTGCTAAACAACCGTTAATAAATAGACCAACAATTGTTTTAGTTTTTAAAGCTTTTAAGTCAGTGTATATATTGTTAAATCCAAACCAAGTAGCCACAGTAAGAGCAGCACACAAGTTACCGACAAACAAAACGTTACAAAAGGAAATAGGAGTTTCAACACCACCACTAAGTTTAGTACCATTAACTACTAAAAAAGCAATTAAAGAAGGTCTCAGGGCAGCTAAAGCTCTTGAAGCAACTAGTGAAATTTTGGGATTTATCTTATTTAAAAATGATTCATTCATGTTTGGATTTTTCCAGTTTCAAATTATCAAGCCTAAACTCTCGGATTTAATAATTAACTTAGTTCAACCAATGGTTTCACATTTGGGATAATTGAAAAAATCCTCTGACATTTCTTTTATTGCCTGTATCTTATTTTTGAGTAATTCTGCTTTTAATTGTAATTCATAAAAAGCAAAATTAGAATCTTGTAACATGCTATTAATACGATTCAACATTTGTTGGTGATGTCGTAAATTAGTATTTAAATCTCCTTGCAATCCATAACAGCGCCCGTTAATTTGACTTTCAGGAAGACAAAAGAAAACCCCTCCATCAGTATACTTAATACTACCTTCCCATAAATCAAATATTCGTGCATTGCTAGTTATTTCTCCCGCTCGATTATCACACCCATAAACATGAAGACTAGGAAAATAGTTATCAGTAGGATTTCCCATTTGATGAATTAAATCATGGTTAACTTTTACTACTTGGTTTGGCATAAACCAGGCTTCTTGTTTCGTTTTGAGAAAATTATTGGTAAATTCATAACTAATGTGTTGGGCTTTGCCAAAGGATTGAACTGCACCCCATTGAGTAAAGCCATGATCGTGAATGGCACTAAAATCTCCTGGTAACCAAGACATAACCATAATCTCAAAATTACCCCCATCATATACTAGTTTGCGTCCATAACTATCCGTGATTGGATGATCGTAAGTTAACCATGGAGAAAGTTCTAATGGGTTTATTTTTGCCTTGATAATTAATTGCTGTACTAATTCAGACGTTAAATTTTGATAGGATGACAAGGATTTTATTAAGTATTGAATACTAGGGGGTAAATCATTTACTTCTGAGTTATTAGATTTTTTAGTAGACATTGGTGACATAAAATTTTCCTCTTGCTTATATCCTTATGTTTTATTAAAAAATAGTTTCCTTAGAAAGATATCAGTAAAAGCTGAGAAAAATCTTATTTTTTTACTTATTTTTCACATTTTATACTATAAACATAGTATATACGTATAATTACTGATAAATTTTTAAGACAATGCTTGGAATCGGGAAAAAGTGTGACGAATGAATATAATTTACCGATAAATACCAAGAAAGCCAGATAAATTAGTACAAAAGTATTAATAATTTGCTCTAATTTAGAAAGAATTGTTAAATAAGCTATGGGGAATAGCAGGGAATATCTGGGTAAACTAGTTGCATAATGATCATATCTTGCCATTTCCCCTGACTAAACCCAATTTCTTTTTGAATTCCTACGATAGAAAAGCCAAAGTTTTGATGAAATTGAATACTTTTTTGATTACAAGCTAGAATTTTAGCAACTACGTGATGATAACTAAAGTTTCTGACTTGTTTTAATAATTGAGTATATAAAATCTTACCGTAGCCTTTGCCTGTTTCTAGAGGAGAAAGATAAATGGATGTTTCACAAGAACTTCGATAACCCCAACGGGGACTATAATGCTTTATGCTTCCCCATCCAATCACTTGTTCATTTTTTTCAGCAACTAAAATTGTTTCTCGATGGTCAAATTTATTGACTATCGACTTCATATCTTTAACAGAATAGGGATAAGCATCAAGAGTACTCTCCCCAGTAGCAATGTGTTGATTATAAATATCAGCGATCGCTACTAAGTCTTGATCAGCAAAGTTTCTTACTTGCATGGGGTAACAAGTTTTAAATTTTAGCCCTATTATATAGCAATGATTAACCTTTGTACCTCAGGAGACTAAAAAACGCTATATTAAGATAACTAAACATAAAAAAGCCCACAATTTTTTCCCTAATGAAACTGAGTGATTTATTAACCTCCATGGCTGAGATTGACTCTTTGGCTGAGGGTATTAACCTAGATGTAGAGGTAAAAGGAATATCTACTAATTCCCAAACTTGTCAATTAGGAGACTTGTTTATAGGAATGCCTGGAACAAAAGTAGATGGTGGAGAATTTTGGCAATCAGCTTTCAATCAAGGGGCGATCGCCGCTGTAATTACTCCTGAAGCTGCGGCTAAATATCCTCCTACTTCCCAAGATTGTGTAATTGTTAGTTCCTCTATTATCAACGATTGTGCCCGAATCGCCGCAGCTTTCTATGGCTACCCCACCCGTAAGTTAAAATTAATCGGGGTAACTGGTACTAATGGTAAAACTACAACTACTCACCTAATTGAATTTTTCCTCAATCAAGCCCAAATACCTACAGCTTTATGGGGGACTCTCTACACTCGCTGGCCTGGTTTTCAGGAAACGGCTTTATATACCACTCCTTTCGCCGTAGACTTACAAAGTAAATTGGCTAAGGCTGTAGAAGCAGGAAATCAATGGGGGGTAATGGAGGTCAGTTCTCACGCTTTAGACCAAGGTAGAGTCAAAGAGTGCGGTTTTGCTGTAGCAGTTTTTACTAATTTAACTCAAGACCACCTGGATTATCATCAGGATATGGAGTCCTATTTCCAAGCAAAATCTCTACTATTTACTCCCTCCTATCTCCAGGGAAGGGCAATTATTAATCAAGATGATCCCTACGGAAAACTTTTAATTAATACCTTACCACGGGAACAAGTATGGTCTTACAGTATTAGTGATGCCACTGCTGATTTATGGACAAGTAATTTACAATATCATCCCAACGGCGTTGAGGGGATTCTACATACTCCCCTTGGAGAAGCAGCTTTTTCCTCTCCTTTGGTAGGACAGTTTAATTTAGCTAACCTTCTGGCTGCTGTAGGAAGTAGTTTAGCAGTAGGTCTAGAATTAAAGCAAATCTGCCAATTTTTACCCACTTTTGGCGGAGTACCTGGAAGAATGGAAAGAGTAGTTTTAAATGCTTCCCAAAAAATAACTGTAATTGTTGATTATGCCCATACTCCAGATAGTTTAGAAAATTTACTCAAAGCCTCTAGACCATTTATCAGTGGTGAAATGATTTGTGTTTTTGGTTGTGGAGGAGATCGCGATCGCACTAAACGTCCCTTGATGGGTAAAATTGCCGCAGAATTAGCAGATAGTGTAATTGTCACATCTGATAACCCAAGAACCGAAGCAAAAGAAGCAATAATAGAAGATATCCTAGCAGGAATACCTAAGGAGGTAAATCCTAGAGTAATAAGCGATCGCGCTTTAGCGATTCAAACGGCAATACAAACAGCTAAACCAGGGGATGGAGTATTAATCGCGGGAAAAGGTCATGAAGATTATCAAATTTTAGGAACCAAAAAGATTCATTTTGATGATCGCGAAGAGGCAAGAAAAGCTTTAACTAGTTTATTGTAACCACTTGTCAAGAGATAAATCAAAGTGCTATATTGTAACTAATCCCTACACCCTAACTCCTACCCTATCTTTTGGGTGGGTTTTCTTATGAGTTAAGCTAATTTTCTCTTGAAGGTAATCGATTCAAAGTAAATGAGCAGAAGATTTTATTTAAGATTCCTGATAACTTACATAATACTAATAAGCTCCAAAATTGCTTGGTCATTACCAAAGCAAACGGTAGATCGTCGATTAGAAGCCGAGGAAGCTTGGTCAATACTAAAGCAATCTCAAGACTCATTATTATCAGTGATTCTGTTCAGACACGCACTAGCCCCAGGTTACAGCGATCCTCCCTCTTTTGAACTTGATGACTGTTCAACCCAACGCAATCTTTCAGAAGAAGGAAGACAACAAGCTAGATTTATTGGTGAAGAATTAAGAAAGCAAGCAATCCCGATTACTAGAGTTTTGTCTAGCCAGTGGTGTCGCTGTCTAGAAACAGCAGAATTAATGAATGTAGGGGAAGTTGAGCCTTATTCACCCCTTAATTCCTTCTTTACTACTCCACAAAAAGCTGAAACTCAAACTAATCAATTGCGTGAGTTTCTTCTCTCAAATCAAGAGGAAACTGGTGTTATGGTTATGGTTTCCCATCAAGTTAATATTTATGCCCTTACAGAAATATCTCCCGGATCTGGAGAAGCAGTTATTTTACAAGTAAATAGAGATTTAGGAAAAATAGATATATTGGGGCGATTTTTAATCAAGCCATAAACTGAGATCTTCGCATCTTTACCTAATGTTACTAGTGGTGGATGATATCATGTCCGCTTATATACTTACAATTAAAACAGCAGGGAGCACCGGAGCACGGGAGCAGGGAGAAAGAGAGTTTTTAAGTATTTGCATCAATATCCTAAATGATAACTAATTAAACGGACTTGATATGAATAATGAGTCCAGTAGGGTGCGTTAACGAAGTGTAACGCACCATTACTATTTTGTATTCAAAAGCTGATCTGTTTAATTATTTTATGTTAAAAGCTTTGATGACTATGAAGAGTATAGTATAAACCTTGTTTAGCTAATAACTCTTCATGACTACCTACCTCAATGATTCGGCCACCATCGAGGACCACAATTTTATCAGCTTCTCGAATAGTACTTAAACGGTGAGCAATAATCAAGGTAGTCCGAGTACCTAAGATTGAACGCATTGCTAGTTGAATCTGTCTTTCTGACTCATAATCTAAACTGGAGGTAGCTTCATCAAAAATTAGTAAATCAGGATTGACAATCAAAGCCCTAGCTATGCCTAATCTTTGTTTTTGTCCTCCTGATAGTCTAACACCTCTTTCTCCCACAACTGTTTGGTAACCTTCAGGTAAATCTTCAATCACTTCCTCTACTCTAGCTATTTGGCAGGCTTGTTTTACTGCATCAAAACTAATTTCTGGATTTCCATAAGTAAGATTTTCTAAAAGAGTACCATTAAAAACATCTACCTCTTGGTGTACAATCGCCAATCTACTCCGATAACCAGTAATATCTAGGGTACGAATATCTACACCATCCATCAGGATTTTACCCTGTGTTGGTTCAAAATAACGAAATAGTAACTTAATTAAGGTTGATTTTCCTGAACCTGAACGTCCTACTAAGGCTACCGTTTGACGTGGTTCCACCAACAAATCAATATTATTTAAAACTAAACGGTTTTTTTCATAGCCAAAACTTACATGACTGAACTCTAACTTCCCTGTAAACTGATAATTGACTTCTGCACCTGGTTGTACTACTAAATTACCAGCATCACTACCTACAGGAAGATTCATAAATTCATGAAAACGAATTATCGAAGAGTAACGCCGGGCAAAGGTTTCAGCTAGTACAGCAATTGGTTCTAATTCTGTATACCCCATTAGGCAGATAGTAAAGGTTGTCACAAAGTGTCCTAAGGAAATTTTACCCTGTACTGTAGGAATGAGAATAGATAAAAATATCAGAAAAATACAGATTTGCACCATACTTTTCTCCCAGGCAGATAGACGTACATAACTTAGATGAATCTTATTAACTACCATGAAATATTCTCTGGCTAAACGTTCTCTTTGGCGTCGTAACTCTCTAGACTCAGCAGCGAAGGCTTTTACTGTCTTAATATTAGAGATAATCTCTGAGGTGCGACTTTCTGTATTTTCCATGTGATGGTCAAGTACTTTTTCTCTTTTGATAATCTTGTGTAAGTTAGTAAAGCTAAAGTAAAGAATGAACAAAAATGAAATTAAAAAGCCAAAAGCTATCTGGGGTCGAATTACTACAATAATCAGAAAAATTGCCGCAATCCTAATCATTTTGGGGATAAATTGTCCCGCTATTTCTGGATAAGTCCAAGTATGGTTAGATAACCCTTTAGTTACTCTTGCGGCAATTCTCCCTGGGTTATTTTCTTCATAAAAACCTAGGGGGAGAGTTAAAACTTTCCCTATTGCCAATTCTGAAAAATCTTTCCTCGTATCTAAAGCTACTTTCCAATGAAACCAGGAGCTTAACCAAGGTTGAACTGGTCCTTTTAGTACACTAATTATTAGTACTATGGTCAATAATACCCCTAAATTAGCTATTTTCAGATTTTCTTCTGGTAATAGGCTGTTTAATTTTACCCCCAAGTTACTGATAATTGGGTCAACCTTTTCATCGCTAAGAACATTAATAATTTGTCCAATTACATAAAAAGTTCCTAAGTCAATTATTTCAAAAAAACTTGTTGCTATAATGCTCAAAATAGCAATTGACCGATGTCTACTATAATATTTAAGTATATCTAAAAAAGAAGCCATAATTTTAAGATTTATGTGAGTGAATATAGTTGTGAGTAGTTGATTTTAAAAAAACAAATAAATTACAAAAATGCCAACACTTTCTTACAAATAGTTTAACGCGAATTAGGTGACTACGACTTGAATTTTCAAAGATAAGATATAATTGAAAAAATAAAAATCACAACTAATTAATCATGTTTCCAGCCAAACCAATTAAACCAGGACCAGGACAAGAATCTGTGTGGGATTATCCTCGTCCGCCTCGTTTAGAACTCTCTAATAAAAAACTAGAAATAATTTGTGGAGGAGAGAAAATTGCTGATACCCAAAAAGGTTATAGAGTTTTAGAAACTAGTCATCCACCAGTTTATTATTTTCCTCCAGAAGATGTACAAATGCAGTATTTAAACCCCACTACTGGTTCATCCTTTTGTGAGTGGAAAGGTAATGCAAAATATTACAGCCTAAAAATAGGGGAAAAAGAAATAGCCAACTGTGCTTGGTGTTATCCTAATCCTACTCCATCTTTTGAACCAATAAAAAACTATATTGCCTTTTATCCTAGCTTAATGGATGAATGTTATGTAGATGGTGAACTAGTAACTTCTCAAGCGGGTGATTTTTATGGAGGTTGGATTACTAAAGATATTGTGGGACCCTTCAAAGGGGGACCAGGTACCTGGGGATGGTAAAATTAACCCCGTTCATCGAATCTAGTGTAAAAACCGCCATTTTTAAGCCAGTATTGTCTCAAGTCATTGTTAGGTGTATTTAAACTAGCTTTAGCGCGATAAAGCAACACTTGACGATGACTACCAATCCAAACTTTTTTAATAGGTTCAACAGTAATTAAAGTGCCACCAAGGCTTTTAAGACAATCTTCAAACCTTTCTACAGTAGTATATTCTAAAGTTTCTAAAATAAAAAAGTTACCAGAACAAATTAAATGGCGACTACGAATCCAAGCTTGCATTTTTCTTCTAGCAGTTGGGGGTAGCATAGTATATAGATAATATCAAATAACAGCTATGATTCTAGCCTATTTTCTAGGTAAAATAAGTAGTAATTTGTTGCAAGGGCGGAAAGATGAACCAAGATTTAACTAAGCTACAAGAAATAGCCGAAACGCTATCGATAAATAAAATAGAACGTCACGTTTTTCTTTGTGCTGACCAAAGCCAACCTAAATGTTGCGATCGCGAATCGAGTTTAGGAGCTTGGGATTACCTAAAAAACCGTTTAAAAGTGTTAGAATTAGATACATTAACAGCCGAGCGATCTACTTGCATTTTCCGTACTAAAGTCCATTGTTTAAGAATATGTCAATCTGGACCAATTATGTTAGTTTATCCAGATGGAGTCTGGTATCATAGCGCCACTCCAGAAGTTATAGAAAGGATTATTCAAGAACATCTAATCGGTAATCAAATAGTTGAAGAATATGTTGTCACTAAAGCGCCATTACTATAAATAAAATAGGGGTAGAAGATGAAAGACAATAAAAACAAAGAAGTAAAAAAATTATTGCTGGTGGATGATGACCCTAATTTGGTTCTATTAGTTAAGGACTATTTAGAATATAGAGGTTATCAAGTTATAACCGCAGGAAACGGTAAAGAAGCTCTTGATATTCTTAATGAAGAACTACCTGACATGATTATTTGTGATGTGATGATGCCCGAATTAGATGGATATCATTTTGTGAAAGCCGTCCGAGAAAATAAGGCTGTTAGTTTTATTCCCATAATGTTACTTTCTGCTAAAGGTCAGACTAAAGATAGAATTGAAGGGTTAGAATACGGGGCAGATGTTTATATGAATAAGCCCTTTGAACCAGAAGAGTTAGTAGCACAAGTTAAAGCGACTCTCAAAAGTTCAGAACGTCGTTCTACTGATGATAGTGGCCCTCTAATTGGTGAGCATATTATTGAGATGGATAGAGATGTTAACTTAACTACTACAGAAAGCAAAGTTATTCGTCTAGTAGCTCAAGGCATGAATAATCAAAAAATAGCAGATCATCTCAAAGTAAGTAAACGTACTATCGAGAGTCACGTTTCCAATATGCTCACTAAAACTAATTTACACAATCGCACAGAATTAGCTCGCTGGGCAATGGAAAATAGATTAACTTAAAAAAAGTAAAAAACTAAAAAGGTAAGTAGTTAGTAATTCAAGAGAAAAAGTATTATCTCAATTAAACTCGCTTACCTGTTTCTCCATCAAACCAATGTAAAGAAGTAGAAGCAATACCTAGGCTAATACTTTCATCTACTTGAGGATGTTCACCGGAAACCAAAGCCCGTATATTCTTTTGACAATTGGGCAACTCAACAGTAACCAGATTTTCTCTCCCAAGATTCTCAATCAAGGTTACACGCCCCTTAAAAGTAATTTCCTCACTGTCTGAAGCTAAATATAAATCTTCAGGACGAATTCCTAAAACAATATTATTCGCTTCAGAAACGGATTTAGGAAGAGAAATATTTAAATTACCCAGTTTAGCAGTATTATTTTCACATCGCAGACTCATTAAATTCATTTGAGGACTACCCACAAAACCTGCCACAAACTCATTAGCAGGATGAGTATAAATTCTCTGGGGAGGGTCTAATTGCTGTACCATGCCATCATAAAGTACAGCGACCTTGGTTGAGAGGGTCATCGCTTCAGTTTGGTCGTGGGTGACATAAACTACTGGTTTATTTTGACTGTTAAATAATTGTTTTAATTCAGCCCGTACTTGTTCTCGCAAAAGGGCATCTAAGTTACTCAAAGGTTCATCAAGTAAAAATACCGCAGGTTCTCTAACTAAAGCCCTAGCTAAGGCTACTCTCTGTCTTTGGCCTCCCGATAATTGAGCGGGTTTACGTTCTAATAAATTATCTAAGTTGAGAGTTGCTGCTGCTTTTTGCACTCTAGAATTGATTTCTTCCTTGGCAATTTTACGCAACTTGAGTGCTGTTGCAATATTTTCTCCCACAGATAAATGAGGATACAAGGCATAACTTTGGAAGACCATAGCAATGTTTCTTTCCCCTGGGGGAACTTGATTAACGTTTTGATCCCCAATAATTACTTGACCATTTGTGGGTTGTTCTAAACCAGCAATTAATCTGAGTAGAGTTGATTTGCCACAGCCTGATGGTCCTAGAAGGGTTAAAAATTCTCCTGGTTCTACAGATAAACTAATGTCTTTTACAGGGATGATTTTTTTGGTATATTGCTTTTGCAAATTTTCTAGCTTTAGTTTAGCCATAGTAATATTTGCTCTTTAATTTTTTAACCATTATATCGATAATGTGGTAGGCTAGTTATAATAATATTTTTTCACTGTTTAATTTTCTAATCGAGCCTTTAACTAAGAAACTGTTAAGGGCTAAATACAGTTGAAAAATATCTACTCATTACTGCTTAAACTTGCTCATTTAATTAGCTAAATAGCCATAATGAATAAGTTTTAGTTGGTTGACAATTAGGGACAAGGGGATAATTGAGACATAATTACTGTGTTTTCCCCCTTGATGATAAGTCGTTTAGTGCGCTACAAGAGAAAGTCTCGACAACTATTGTTTAGCAATGATATAATATTAATACTTAAGTGGTTGTTTATGATGGTGAAAAAAAAATCTAATACCCTAAGTTATGTCAAAGCATTGCCAACACCAATAAACGAGTTAAATGCTTTGGGCTTTACTAGTTTTGAGATGTTTTTAACAGCTTATAAACCTATTTATACCGCAGCAGTTTGTGAAACAGTAAATCATTTAATAAATTGTCTAGGTTATTATTGT
>NZ_JALKVM010000234.1:0-12071 GCF_057440575.1 Johannesbaptistia floridana | reverse complement strand
GTTTACATAATAAGAAGAGTAAATCTAAAAAAAGGAAGGGAAAATAATCTTTCTTCATTAAATAAAATTCTCTTCTAATACACACCTAACAACAATGAGGGATGAAAAGCCCCCCTTATTAAGCTATCCTTTATAAACATCTTTCTTAACATAAAACTTGACAAAAACCGCAACTTGTGGGTTTGTGCTTTTTTAGATTTTGTTTAAGAAAATAATGTATAAAAAAATACATTGTTTGGCAAATTAAGTAATTTTACTTAAAACCCCTCTCCCTGCGACCGTGCTCCGGTGCTCCCTTGCTATACAAGGATTTCAGAGTTCCTTATAAAGCATAGCTTATTAAGGGGGGAAGGGGGGATCTTCTACATTCCAACTAATACACACCCGACAAAATCTAGTTTGTTGATTATTCTTGACAATTATCTAGTCATTAAGTTATACTAGACCTAGGGGGGAGTTCACCCCTATTGTAGTACAAAATAATAAGTAAATAGTATGTAGGGGTGCGTTAACTCATATCTTCCACCAAAACAAAAGTACAGAAATTGGCCGACAAGGGAGAATCAATTTTTAAGCGCGATCGCATTAATTCTCTTACTTCAAAACTCATTACTCATGTTTGTTGGGTTATCCCCCTGCCCAACCTACAGGCTACAGGCTACCTTCTTACTTCAAAACTTCAAAACTCATTACTTCAAAACTCATCTAACGGTGCGTTAAGGGCTTCGGCCTAACACACCCTACAACTACTTTTATAGTGTTGGGTTTCGTGCCTCAACCCAACCTACAGGCTTCTTACTCATTACTCATTACTCATTACTCATTACTCATTACTCATTACTCATTACTCGTTACTCATTACTCATCTAGGTGCGTTACGCTCACGCTAACACACCCTACAACTACAGGCTACCTTCTTACTCATTACTTATTACTCATTACTTATTACTCATCTAACTACCTTCTTACTTCAAAACTCATTACTCGTTACTTATTACTCATCTAACGGTGCGTTACGGCAATCCGTTATCTGGCATTGTGATTGACCAAAGATAACGACAGCTAATCCGCACCCTACTACAAGTATCAATACTCATTACTCATTACTCAACCACTAACGCACCCTACAAAATAGCTACATTATTCAAGCGATCGCCACTCTTGGTGCTATAGAAATTATATTATGTCCATTTAAAATAAAGTAAGAGCTAAAAGTGGATATTTTATCGTGATACAAGATAACCGTCGGGAAGTTAACCAAGTCTTAGTAATTACTCTTATTCTTAATATAATTGTCATGGCCATCAAAGTAGTAGTAGGATGGATTACAGGTTCATTGAGTTTACAGGCAGATGCTTTGCATAGTTTTACAGATAGCGCCAACAATGTTTTAGGATTAATCACTAATAGTCTGTCTTCTCCCAAACCAGATCGGAATCATCCGTACGGGCGTCAAAAGTTTGAAGCTATTGGCGCCTTAGGAATTGCGGCTTTTTTAGGAATTGCTTGTTTTGAAATTCTACAAAGTGCAGGGGAAAGATTTTTAGAGGGAATTACCGAAGTTAAGGTGTCTATATCTGAGTTATGGATATTGATAATTGTTCTGGGTATTAATATTTTTGTTGCCTTTTATGAAAGAAATGTGGGTAAGCGCCTCGGTAGTCGTATTCTCATTGCTGATGCCCATCATACCATGAGCGATGTATGGGTAACTATTACCGTTTTAGTAGGTTTGTTGGGGATTTGGCAAGCAAAAGCTTTAGAACTTCCTCAGTTACAGTGGTTAGATGTGATTCTTGCTTTTCCTGTAGCTTTCTTAGTTTTTCGCAGCGCTTGGGAAGTTTTGAAAGAGAATTTACCTTGGTTAGTAGATGAAGTGGCGATCGCCCCTGAATCTATTTACGCTATTGTCAAGGATGTCCCGGGGGTGATTAACTGTCATGATATTGCTTCTCGCGGCTTATTAGGTAGACAAGTATTTATTGAAATGCACTTAATTGTAGATGTCCAAGATGTAGAAACTGCCCATCAAATTACTGAAGAAGTAGAAGCCAGGTTAGAAGAAAAATTTGCTCCTGTTCGCATTTTAATTCATGTGGAACCACCTAACTATGAAACCGAAAAAATTACCTTTTAACATTTTCCACAGTTTTTATGGAGTTTTCCCCAGAAAATTGCCTAGTTTTCCCCAGTAATTTAAGAAAAGGTTAAGACAAAACCAGCTAATAAGGCATTAATCAAATAGAAAACACCGACAACTTGGGTTTCTTGCCAACCACTTAATTCTAAATGATGATGGAAAGGTGCCATTTTTAATAAACGTTTACCTTGACCATCTGGACCTTTTGTAGCTTTATAATAGGATACTTGTAAAATCACTGAAAGAGATTCAACAAAGAAGATTCCACTTACTATAAATAAAGCCCAAAGTTGGCCAGTATAAACACCAATAGCCCCTAAACTACCACCAATAGCTAAAGAACCCGTATCACCCATAAATACCATAGCTTTATAGCGATTATGGACTAAAAACCCCAAACAAGCACCACTAAAACTAATAGCAAATATAGCTAAATCGGGGTAAGTGGAAGAAATAATGATACCCATAGCTAAAAAGGCGATCGCACCTGTCCCTGTGGCTAAACCATCTACTCCATCAGTTAAGTTAGTGGCGTTACTCTCTGCGGTCATCACAAATATTCCTAGAGGCCAAAATAACCAGCCTAAAGAAATAACTGTAGAAAAGGGTAATTGTAGAGAAGTTAGGTTACTACCCTCGCTGATACCTAACCAGAGACAAAAACCTACAGCGACTATTATTTGTAAACTTAGTTTTTGCCTTGGAGAGATTCCCTTATTGGACTTTTGGCGCAGTATGGAAAAATCATCTATCCAACCAATCAATCCATAGGCGAGTGTTACCAGAGATATAGCTATTAAACCTGGGGTAGTTGGTGCTAAAATTGCCGCCACCCCGATAGCTACTGGCACAAAAAATATACCCCCCATGGTTGGTGTACCTACTTTGATTTGATGGCTTTTTGGTCCGTCTTCTTGGATTATTTGGGCCGCTTTGAGTTTTTCTAGCAGTGGTACAATTAAAAAACCTAGACCACTGCTGATTATTGCACTAGCTAATAGTGTATATACATAAAACCAGGAGTTTGTTTGAGTAATTGATAACCAAACTACTGTTAAAATCAACCCTATAGCTAGTAAAATAAGCAAAGTTATTCCTGAAGGAGAAAATAGGGACTGGCTATTTATAAACCTTTGTTGTTTATTCATCTGGGGAATCAGCATCGCTGAGATCATCATCATCATAGTTGTAGTCATCTACTTCCATGAGTTCTGCAATTTCTTCGTCTTCTTCTAATTCTGGAATAACTTCTTTAACTGGTTCACGGTATTTTAATCTTCCTGTTTCTGCTAACCAATCAATTAAACTAGATTCATTTTTGAGTGGAATTACCTGTGCCGGTTCATAACGTGCTTCTCTTTTTAATGAAGGATTGTGCATAATTACTTACATTTCTATTGTTTCCCTTATTGATATTAACACGATTAATCATGAGTAAAAAAACAGCATTACTAGAAGCTATCGCCGGACAAAATCGCGGTTTACTTTCCCGAGAAAGCGATCGCGTTAAAGTTCTTTCTCTGTTTGAACAGTTAGAATATGAAAACCCTAATCCTCATCCCTTTGATGCTATTTCTCTTTTAGATGGTAATTGGAAACTACTCTATACAACTAGCCGTGGTATATTAGGGATAGACCGTTTTCCTCTCCTACAATTGGGACAAGTATATCAATATATCCGCGCTGAACAGAGTATTTTGTACAATGTTGCTGAGTTAGTGGGTATTCCTTGGTTAGAGGGATTAGTGAGTGTTTGCGCACGTTTTGAAACTGTTTCTCAAACTCGTGTCAATGTTATTTTTGAACGCAATATTATTGTTTCCCAACGTTTAATTAATTATCGTTCTCCTGAACAGTTTATTCAAGATATAGAGTTAGGCAAAAAATTCCCCCCTCTAGATTTTAAAATCCCCAATCGCGAACAAACAGGCTGGTTAGAAATTACTTATCTTGATGAAGAAATGCGCTTAGGTAGAGGTAATCAAGGTAATATTTTTATTCTTAGTCGAGATAAATCCTAAGCTCAAATCTTGCATCAAAACCCAAATGTTACTGGTGGATGAATCTTGAAGTAATGAGTAATGAGTAATGAATAATGAGTTAATGCTAAACGTTTAAAAATTGGTTGACCGGGCAATATCTTAGGCTAAAGAGAAATGAACTTTTTCTGAGGTTATTTAGTACATAAGTACTGGTAGAAGATGTGAGCTAAGGGGATTCTACAAAAGAGGCGATCGCCTCTTTGGTGAAAATATTATATATTAAATGTATGACGGGGTGTTAAGTAGCTGAACATGACTCGATTAATTTACGATGAATTTAGTAAAGATTATTTAGATAAATTATTATCATCTTATGGAGAAGTAAACAAATAATCTGTAATGGTGGTAGGAGAAATAAACACAGCTAACGAGGTGACAACAAAATAAGCAAAGAATATGAGTAACCAATTAGAAGAAAATAACTTTAGTCAAGAAAATGTAGCAGTAGATTACAGCCAGATATTAGAAGCAATAAAACAAGAATTAAATGAGGTACAGAATTTATTTAAACTTTTCGGAAAAGGTGAACGTTTAATTATATACTTAGATGAAATAGCCAGTAAAATAGCCCAAAAATCCCTAAATAATCCTCTCCTAGAAGCAGAATTCCATGCTAGAGTTGCAAGTATTAATTTTAGTCCAGAATTTAGCGATCGCTTTCCCGAAAAAATTCAAGCTATTCACGATACCTTAGCTAATAATCTCACTAATTTTCTCCTTGCTAAAAATCTTACTATTCCTCAATTAACAGCTAATTTACTTTCTAATCTCAGTAACTTTCGTAACCAAACACCTGGAAAAAAAATTAGCTTAAATTATCCCTTTACTCCTCTTGGCAATCTTAGGCAAGAAATGCTGGAGATTAAACCAAAAGAAAAAGGCAGTAAATCATCTCTCAAATTCCATAGACTGGCTATATCCGTGGGACAATTAAGTAAACTTGAAGAAAATGTAACCCAAGGTTTACGTAGTTATTTAGAAAATAGTTTAACTCCTGATGATGATGATGTTGAAGACTTAGAAGAAATATTAGAGGGACAAATCGTCAATAACCCCGATTTCAACGCCTTAAAAAAATTAGTTAACACTGAGGTAGTTGGTCAATTAAAGAAAGAAGCTAGTATTAAATATTTAGAATATATTGAAGCAAATATTCCTGAAGAGAGATATATAGAGGTATTTTATCTACGAGACTTAATTCGTAGACTTCAACAATTAAAAGAATATTTTACCCAAGCTGATGTCCCAGATGACTACTATCAAGTTTCCTACGAAGGAGTAAATATAGATCTGAAATATTCATTATCCCAAGCTAACGCCTTTGAATGTTTACCGATTATTCCCATAGTTAGTGGTTTTCTGGGAGAAACCAATAATCCTAACCAAGATAGTCGAGAATTTATTTTTGGACTAAAACTCAAATTAAATAACAACGTAGAAACCAGCAAAGGTGAGTCGGTTTTTGATTATAATGTTAATTTGATTAATAGCAGAAGTAAAGAACATCAAGAAGAGTTAAAAGGAGACAAAAGAGAGTCTTTTATTAGCAAAGTATTAAGTCGCTTTTGTGTTTATTTTTTTGTTTTTGCTTCCCGTTGTCAACCAGATGAATCAAACTATCATCCCTCCCAAGAATTAGATTATGATCCAGTACCAGTTTTTGTTAGAGAATATTTAACTACTCTAAAAGGGGACGATGAACAAAAAAAACGTGATTTGTTAGCGCGTTTTAGCAAAGGTTTACAGAAGAAAGAATTGGGAATAAAAAAGAAAATCACTACACTAAAACAACTACTGAAAAAATTTCTGGGACACAGTACCCTAGTTAAACCGAAAGAATATCCCCTACATATCGAAATCTATCGAGGAATTTTAAAAAATAATGTAGAAGAAATTTTAGATTCTTCTAGTTTTTTTAAAGATGTGGTGAAACAAAAACAAGCTTTGAGATATATTAGTATCGGCGAAGCTGCCGTTAATCCCTACGCTTTGTGTCAAATGACTGCTAAATTAACTATAGAGGATATTCGTTATCATCAAACTTCACAAGAGCAAAAGTTTAGTTTAGAATACGATTTAACGGGAATTAAAGTACTCCCTGTACTTTTAGTACCTAAAGACAAGAAAACAAGAGAAAAATACGAGGCGTTAAAAGACAATAAGCTAATTAATTTTATTTATGATAAGTCCACAACAGAAAAGCTGAGTCAGTCTCAATATTTCTATTACCGTTTTACCTGGTTTCTTCTCTGTTATCTTTGTTTGAAAATTATTGTGGATACCACCCAAGAAAATCTTTTTCTCCCTATTCTGAGACTCCATCTCCAAGACAAAGGCAACAAAAATAAAGTCTTAGATATAGAAAAAGATATGACTGATTACTCGAAAGTCTTGGCACATATATTGAGTTTAGACCATTTGGCTAATTCCCAAGGCTTGGATGTGACTTCTATGGAATCTTTTAAACAAAAAAATGCTTTTGAATTTAAACAAAAAAATGCTTTGAATTCTCTCTATTCGGTGATTCCTAAAAACTTCCGCTTTCTTAACCCCGAAGTTACTCCCACTCTTGATAAGTTAGCTTTGATTATTGTTAGTAGTTGTGAATGTGATGCTAGGAAAAAGGGAGATCGCACGGCCAGAATTTCTACTTTAATAGCTGAAGTAGTAACTATTAATCTTTTACCCTCTGGCTTAGTACAAGTTAAAACCAAAAAACGTCTATCTGCTAACTATCCCACGGAAAAAATGTACAGACAACCGGGTATCATTCTTGATGCTGTTACTAGTCTCTATCACCAAGGCTATCGTCAAATTATCTATTTAGCTAAGACTCCCTACACTAGTCATCTCTATGTTAGTCAAGAGGAGAATATTTTCTTATCTAAAGAATTAATTAAATATCTCTACCAAGATTATCGAGATTTACACCTTTATCCAGTGTTTATTGAACAATATTATGTGCGTAAACTTAAAGGTGATTTAGAGAAAGCTTTATACTTACAGGATACTAGTCAACTGCAAAAATTGCTAAATGATCCGAGTCAACAATCTGTAATCTTTTTTAATCTGTTTAATGGTATTGCTGTTAAAAAAGAAGATTCTTTTTATAATGGCGTGGTATCCTATGCAACTCTTGTGGGTGTATATGAGGATCTCTTGGATGACCAGGCGATTCGACAAAATCTTCTCTATAATCAAGGATGTAAGAATGATTTGTTGCAATATCTGATTCTCTTTCATTTCTCTCGCTATGAGAAAACTACTAAGCCTAGTATCAAGTTAAATCCCTATCAACAAATTATCTCTGAAGAGTCTGTGGCTAAACGTTCTTTATTTAAATATCCTGAAGGTAAGGCTGATTTTAATTTGTTGGCTTTTTTAACAGAAGTCCGTAGAGTTATTTCTTAATTTTTGATGGTCACTGGGAAAAAGGCGATCGCCATGGAAGTAAAATTATCTCACAGAAATTATCAAAATATTCTTATAGGCATAATTACTGCCTTTAGCCTTCTTCTGATCATGGTTATTTTAATCTATCCTATCAATCACACTGAGTATAGCTGTTCTCGAATTGCCCCTAATCAGGTTACTTGTCAACGAAAATCTCAACTTGTTTATGGATTGATTAATCACTCTACTGTTGAATTTCCCTTAACAGGTGTAGAAGTCAAAGAAGAAAAAATCTATAATTGTTTGGATGATGACCATGAGCACTTCAACACTCGTAATCCAGATAAATGTAATCAAAGTTTTAATCAATCTATTCAAACTATATATATTTATAAAATTTATCTCCGAGGAGATAATCGTTTATTCTTTTTAGATAAACAAGCCAGTGAAGCATATTTAACTTCATCCCGTCAAACCCTTTTGAATGTTCAAGCTGAAGAGGAGGCTATAAACAGTTATATTGCAGGATTTGGTGAATCGATAGTTAAGTTTGAGCAAAATGACCGCTATTATTGGACCATTTTGGTGATCATCGGACTAGCTTTTGTTAGTATTTGGTATATTTATCCTGATTTATTAAACAAGCCCTAAATAGCTGTTTGAGGGCAAGTCCCCAATGGTGGTTATAAATCGGGGATTCTTGCTCACATCTATACAGTCTAACGATCAAATACTGAATTAAATACCAATAACATACTTTTTCCACTCCTGATTACTATTACCTCTTGTGTGCTTAACAATTTCAAAGTGTAGACTGCTGTATGGCTGTCTAGGTCGAGAACGTAAAGTCATACTAGCTTCTTTGGGGGTACGATTACCTTTTTTAACGTTACAACGTACACAAGCAGCAACTAAATTTTCCCAACTATCTCCACCACCACGAGAACGAGGTACAACGTGGTCAAGGGTTAGTTGTTCGCCTTTATAGCTACAGTATTGACAACTGTGCCGATCTCGTTCTAAGATATTACGGCGAGTTAAAGGAATTTCCTTATAGGGAACTCTTACATAGTGGAGTAACCTAATCACCGTAGGCAGAGGAAAATCATGATACACTTGAATACCATCGTTTTCTAGTTGTTCTGCTTTACCTTTTAGTAGTAAAACTACAGCTCGGCGCCAACTAGTTATATTTAAGGGTTCATAGGAAGCATTTAAAACTAAAACCTTGGCCATTGGTTTTACAAAAAGATTATAATTTATCCATGATATTAGCATTTATTTAAGAATTTTGTCGGTTACCTTGATACCAAAACTAACACAGGAGGAGAATGAGTGCAGAGATTATTTGTGTAGGGACAGAACTTTTACTAGGAGAAATTACTAACACTAATAGCCAATTTCTCGCAGAAGAACTAGCAAAACTAGGAATACCACACTACTATCAAACAGTAGTAGGTGACAACATTGAGAGATTATCCACAGCGATCGCTATTGCTAGTCAAAGATCCCAATTGCTGATTTTTACAGGAGGATTAGGTCCCACACCAGACGATTTAACCACTGCCACAATCGCAGCTTTTTTTAACACGGAGTTAGTAGAGAATCAAAAAGTATTAGCAGAAATTAAAGCTAAATTCGCCCTCACAGGCCGCCAAATGACTGTTAATAATGCTAAACAAGCTCTAATTCCTTTGGGTGCTCAAGTATTACCTAATCCAGTAGGAACAGCGCCAGGGATGATTTGGCAACCTCGCCCTAATTTGACTATTCTAACTTTTCCCGGAGTGCCAAAGGAAATGAAGGCAATGTGGGAAGCAACAGCAATTCCTTTTTTGAAAAGTCAAGGCTGGGGAAAAGAAATTATCCATAGTCGTACACTCAGGTTTAGAGGCATCGGTGAATCTGCCTTAGCGGCTAAAGTGAGTGATTTATTTAGTTTGACTAATCCAACTGTGGCTCCCTATGCTTCTATAGGAGAAGTACGTCTGCGCGTATCAGCGAAAGCTAATACCCGAGAACAAGCTGAGGAATTAATTACTCCAGTAGCAGAAAAAATTAAGGCGATCGCCGGTTTAGATTATTTCGGCGCAGATAGCGATACTCTACCCCAAGTAGTAGGAAATCTACTCCGTCAAAAACAAGAAACAGTTAGCGTGGCAGAATCTTGTACTGGAGGAGGTATCGGTCAATTATTAACAAGTGTACCGGGAAGTTCAAGCTATTTCCTCGGGGGTTTAATTGCCTATGATAATTCTATTAAAGTAAATCTTCTCGGGGTTAATCCTGAAGATTTAGCTGAGTTTGGTGCCGTTAGCGAGGTGGTAGCGCGACAAATGGCTGTTAATGTTAAACAGCGTTTTAATACTGATTGGGGTTTAAGTGTTACTGGAATCGCAGGTCCCGATGGAGGGACTGAAACCAAGCCTGTCGGATTAGTTTACTGTGGTTTTGCTAGTCCTGATAATCAAGTTCATTGTTTAGTGTCTCGTTTTGGTGCCTACAAAGAACGGGAAACCATTCGTTTTTTAACTTCCTATTTTGTTTTAGATCAATTAAGACGCCAAATCAGTAATTTAGAATGAAGAATGTAGAATGTAGGCTATAGTTTGTTTTAATTTTTGGAAAATGAAATTTATTAGCCCCAAAACTGACTTTGCCTTTAAAAAAATCTTTGGTTCTATTCACAGTCAAAACATCCTGATTAGTTTTCTCAATGCTATTGTTTATAACAATCAAAATATCATTCAATCTCTAGAAATAATTAACCCATATAATCCTGGGGTTATTAACAGTCTTAAGGAAACTTATTTAGATGTAAAAGCAGTTTTAAATAATGGTTTAACAGTCATCATTGAAATGCAAGTATTGAATGTAGAAGATTTTGAAAAACGAGTAATTTATAACTTAGCTAAAGCATACGGAAATCAATTAGATGTGGGGCAAGGTTATAGAATGTTGAAACCTTTTTTAGGTTTAACAATTACTGATTTTGTTTTATTTGATGACTGTGAAGAAGTTATTACTAAGTTTAGGTTTAAAGAAGAGAAAAAATTGTTTAATTATCGAGACGAATTAACATTAATGTTTCTCGAATTACCTAAATTCAACAAAGAATTATCAGCCTTAGAAACCCTCAGTGAGAAATGGATATATTTTATTAAATCAGCACCTAGTTTAGAAGTAATCCCCTCTTCATTGGGAGAAGTATCAGAAATAGAAGCAGCATTAAATATAGCAAATAGAGCCAACTTAAATAATGAAGAATTAGAAGAAATACAGAAACAAGAAATACTGATTGAAGATAGGAAAGCAGAAATTTCTCTCGCGAGAAGGGAAGGAATAGGAATTGGCGTAGTGAAACAAATCTTACGTCAAATTCGCCGCAAATTTGGACAAATAACTCCAGAAGTTCAAACTCAGATAGAGCAGTTATCCCTGGAAAAATTAGATATTTTAGGAGAAGAAATTTTTGATTTAGCAACTATAGTAGATTTGGAAAACTGGTTAAATCAACAGCTATAGCAAAGTAAGGGTAAGTTAGGACACAAAAGTTATAGCAATGAGCGTTGTAGTGTTAACAATATTTATATTTACAGATACCCCCAACCCCAATACTGCTTTTGTTAAGAGAAAATTATTGATTAGAGTAAGGTTGAAAGGAGATTAATTACAAAGCCAAAAACCCCTCTCCCTGCTCCCGTGCTCCGGTGCTCCCTGCTTTCTCAAAATAAATATGTTTGATTCTTATCCGAGCAGTATTGCCCCCAACTCACATCTTCCACCAATACTTATGTACTAAATTAACCTCAGAAAAAGTTCATTTCTCTTTAGTCTAAGATCTTGCCCTGTCAACCAATTTTTAAGCGTTTAGCATTAATTCTTTTACTCATTACTCATTACTCATTACTCATTACTCAACCACCACAAGTAACTTTTGATAAAGATGCAAGATCTGAGCCAACCCCCCTTAACAAGGCTATCCTTTATAAACATCTTTCTTAACATAAAACTTGACAAAAGCCGCTACTTGTGATTCGGTGCTTTTTGAGATTTTGTCTAAGAAATTAATGTATAGTAATATACATTTTATCCACAACTTAAGTAATTTTACTTAAAACCCCTCTCCCTGCTCCCTGCTATACAAGGGTTTGGCGAGTTCCTTATCAAGCATAGCTTTTTCAAGGGGGGCTAGGGGGGATCTAAATATCCCGACTAGATCCCCCCAACCCCCCTTACTAAGGCAGGGCTGTTTCATTCATTTTTTTATTTCAAAATGTAACGTTTAAACGGTAGGCTTTTTACTATGTTTTTTAAAAGAAAAATAAATCCGAGATTTATTATTAGTAAAAAATCCCCTCTCCCTGCTCCCTGCCCCCTGCTCCCTGCTCCTCCTCACCATTTTCTTTGTCAAGAACGAAACAGCCCTGCTTACTAAGGGGGGCTGTTTTATTCTAAAATTTTGTCGTAAGCTAGAAGCTAGACACCACAAAAGT
>NZ_JALKVM010000233.1:0-12220 GCF_057440575.1 Johannesbaptistia floridana | reverse complement strand
CTAAGGGGGGCTTTTCATCATTTTTGTCAACATCTATTGGCTCATTGCTATATATTATGAGATATTGATGCAAATACTTAAAAACCATCTTTCTCCCCCTCTCCCCCTCTCCTGATAAGGGTAGGTTTTTAACATTTCGGTGACTCATATCTTGCACCAGAACAAAAGTACTAAATAGGCCCACAGGCGAAAATCAATTTTTAAGTGGTTAGGATCAATTCTTTTACTCATTACTCATTACTCATTACTCATTACTCAACCACCACAAGTAACTTTCGATAAAGATGCAAGATCTGAGCTCTCCCCCCTCTCGCCTGTTGGCCAATTTCTGTACTTTTTTGGGAGTGCTTTGATATGAGTTTATTGTTTTATAGTTCCCCACGAAAGGCTTTTTGTAATAGACAGTTGAAGAGATTATTTGAATTTTCCAATGAAACAATTAATTTATCTTTTTGTATGTTAATTTTTTGAAAAATTTCATTAAAGCGATTAATTAGATTTTGCTTGGGTAAAATAAATTGAAGTTTTTTCACTTGATCTGCATTTATATGTGGTTGAGCACTTCTTCTTGTCAAAGGTTTTATCATTTGTTTCCCGGAGTGGTCGTTTATTAAGTAATTATAAAAAGCAGCAAGAGAAGAATCTATACTAATGATCATATCATACCCTGCATAAGCTCCATCATATTCATCAGTAATTAATGCACTATCTCCAGAATTAACCCCACTTCGCACAATAACTATATCTCCTTTTTTTAATTTACACTTTTCTATTTTTTTTGTTTCTTCAAAATTAATAAATTTTAGATCCTTAGTTATGATTTTTCCTTGTTTTATATTGGTTGCTCTAATAAAAGGTATCCCTTTAGTTTCAAAGCTAGGTGGTGTACTAGTACCGTATCTTATACTAGAGAAAATTTTTTCAAATTCCAACTTTTTCCACCCTTTAGGATTAGTAACAGGATCGCCAAACATCTCCAAAAAGAGCGATCGCAACAACTCCTCCGTTAACCTTATTGCCTCTTGGCGCTTGCGTCGTATTTCGTCTGCTTTATCTAGTATTGCTGCAATGCGTTTTTGTTCTTTTAAGGGGGGTAATAAAATAGGAATACGATTGGCCGCAGTTTTAGTTAATTTTGGACGAGTTGTTCCTGTAATAAATTGAGTAACATCGTATTTTTCTAAATGCCTGCACAAATATCTTATATTTATATTATCTTTTGGACGAAGTACATGAGCATGATTATTCACCCAGCATTTATGATTTACTTGATATGCAATAGTTTTATCTGGGTCACCAAAATGGCCACCATCTTCTGCAAGAAGAACTAAAGGTTCATCAAATATGTAATCACAAATTGAGTCTTGTTGACCATTAGCGCCGTAATACGGATACACCCCAGCTACCCGATCTTTTTGAGTGATTGGTTTTCTTAAATGATCTAAAAATTCCACCACATCGCGCAGATAAACTGTAGACCATTTCCTATGTGAAAGCTGAGAGATTCTGATAAGCATCACCCCAACATCGCCTCCAACGCCTGTAAATCCTCTCTTATTTCATCTTCTAAAGACATCAACTGGTGCAAAATCACTCGGGGAGACTCATACTCCACCTCCTCATAACTTACCTGTTTATAACGATTAATAGACAAATCATAACCATTCGCCTCTATCTCCGACTTAGGCACAAAAAATGACTTAGAAGCGCGATTATTATCCCGATATACATTCCTTTGCTGCCAACACTTAATTATCTCTGGTATATCATTCTCCTCAATCGGCTGGCGCTTATCATCTAGAGAGTAGCCATCTGCCTCCATATCGTAAAACCACACTGCATCAGTGCCATTTTGCACTACTCCTAACTTAGTAAATATCAATACCGCCGTTGATACTCCTGCATAGGGTTTAAATACTCCTGACGGCATAGAAATTACCCCTTCTAACTTATGATGTTCTACTATTACTTGACGAATGGTTTTATGGGCTTTTGATGACCCAAATAATACTCCATCTGGCACAATTACCGCACCTCTTCCCCCTACTTTGAGTAGACGCAGAAACAAGGCTAAAAATAATAATTCTGTTTTAGTGGTATTAAATACCTTAGTTAGGTCTTTTGCTATGGTTGATTTTTCCACAGAACCCTTAAATGGTGGATTCGCTAAAATGAGAGTATAGGCTTCTTTCACATCTCCACTTTCTTCGGCGAGAGAATCTCTGGCTTCTATATCTGGGTCTTCAATACCATGCAGCATCAGATTCATACTGCCTATTCTCAACATGGTGGCATCGAAGTCAAAACCGTGGAACATTTCATTCATAAAATGTTCTCTGTTACCCGGCGCATTTAGTATATAGTTACCCTCATCATCCTTTTGACGGCGCAAATATTCTGAGACAGCTACTAAGAAACCTCCTGTACCACAGGCAGGGTCACAAATAATATCTTGGGCTGTTGGCGCCATAATTTCCACAATCATGTTAATAATGTGCCGTGGGGTGCGAAATTGCCCATTAGTACCTGCTGTAGTCAACTTAGATAGCATATACTCATATAAGTCTCCTTTGGTATCCCTATCTTCCATAGGTATTTGGTCAATTTGACTCACCACATTAGCTAGTAAGGCGGGATTAGAAATGAGAAAAACAGCATCCTTTGTATGGCGAGAATAGGAGGTATCGTTGGTATGACCTAGATTTTTAATTAGAGGGAAGGCTTTGTCTCTGACTACCTTTAACATAGTTTCTGAGTCGTCTAAGTTTTTAAAATAGGACCAGCGACAGTCTTGATTTTCTGGAGTGAAGGTAGGATTAGATATAGGTTTACCGAGACGTTGGGCTTTTCTTTCTTTAGCTAATTCTAAATCATCGAGGCGCTTGATAAACAGGAGGTAAGATATTTGTTCAATCACGGAGAGAGGGTTACTGATACCGTTATTCCAAAAAGTGGTCCACAGTTTATCTACTTTTGATTTTAACTCTCCTGTAATCATCGGCTTATCTTCTTTGTTGTCTTTTACTCGTACATAATTATCAAATTATAGCAGTAGTGAGAAGGTTAAGGTAATTTCAGTTTTTGCCGTCAATCTCGTAGCCGTCAATCTCGTAGGGTGTGTTAGCGCTGCAAGCGCGTAACGCACCAAATTATCTTCAGGAATTCAGCAGATATCTAGAGATGATGAGATTGAAAAATCATCAGCAGTATCTGTGGCGATCGCCCGAAGCGCTTTGTAGGTTGGGCCCTTGGCAACGAAACCCAACAAACATGAGTTTTGAAGTAACGAGTAACGAGTAATGAGTAAGAAGGTAGCCTGTACGTAGCCTGTAGGTTGGGTTGAGGAACGAAACCCAACAAACATGAGTAATGAGTAACGAGTAACGAGTAATGAAGTAAGAAGGTAGCCTGTAGGTTGGGCCCTTGTCACTACACCCAACAATTTACTGGCTTGTCTTTGGCCGATTAATTATAGCAATGAGCGTTGTAGTGTTAACAATATTTATATTTACAGATCCCCCCTTCCCCCCGCAAACTCGGGGGGCTTTTCATGATAACTGTAAACATCTATTTGGTCATTGCTATATCTGTTGGGTTGCACTTTGTTTAACCCAACCTACTGTCTTGGTGACTACACCCAACAATTTACTTGCTTGTCTTTGGCCGATTAATTATCTGTTGGGTTGCACTTTGTTTAACCCAACCTACTGTCTAATTACCACTAAGCGATCGCCCTTTTGAGTCTTGAAGTAATAAGTAATAAGTTTTGAAGTTTTGAAGTCTTGAAGTTTTGAAGCAGCATTAGTAGGGTGTGAAGCGTGCGAAGCCCGTAACGCACCAAATTATTTTGATGAATCCAGGATGTAGGGTGTGGGCACCAAATTATTTTGATGAATTGAGCTCTTCGCCCATGCTCGGATTACAAACTTGTCAATGGTGCGTTACACGCACGTTAACGCACCCTACAGTGTAGAAGCGATCTCCCTTGGTGACTACACCCAACAATTTACTTGCTTGTCTTTGGCCGATTAATTATCTGTTGGGTTGCACTTTGTTTAACCCAACCTACTGTCTGATTACCACTAAGCGATCGCCCTTTTGAGTTTTGAAGTAATGAGTAATGAGTAATGAGTAAATACCCTCATCAATGGAGGTATGCTTTATCAACATCTTTCTTAACACAAAACTTGACAAAAACCGTAACTTGTGATAATCGCTTTTTTAGATTTTATCTCATGAAAATAATGTATAAAAATATACATTTAATCAGCTTTGTAGGTTGGGTTGAGGCAACGAAACCCAACAAACATGAGTAATGAGTAACGAGTAACGAGTAATGAGTAAGAAGGTAGCCTGTACGTAGCCTGTAGGTTGGGTTGAGGAACGAAACCCAACAAACATGAGTAATGAGTAACGAGTAACGAGTAATGAAGTAAGAAGGTAGCCTGTAGGTTGGGCCCTTGTCACGAAACCCAACAATTTACTTGCTTGTCTTTGGCCGATTAATTATGTGTTGGGTTGCACTTTGTTTAACCCAACCTACTGTCTATCATTAAATTATAGCAAGCTCGCAAATAGATGTTTACAGTTATCATGAAAAGCCCCCCTTAATAAGGGGGGTTTGGGGGGAAAAGTTTATCTAAATATGGTTAATACTACAACGAGCCCTGCTATAAACAACCAATAATCTTAGTACAAAAATACTCAAAGAAAATCTAAGAGAAAGCAAAAGTTCGCTAAAATTAACTAGATAAGAGAATTAAACAAACAAAGATGCAAATCTATCTCGACTATAGTGCCACAACTATGCCTCATCCTGAAGTAATTCAGGCAATGGCAGAAAGTCAAAGAAATCAATGGGGTAACCCCTCTAGTTTGCATAGTTGGGGAGAAAGAGCCGCCAACGCTTTAGAAATAGCTAGAATTCAAGTGGCAGAACTAATAAATACAGTACCAGAGTCTATAGTCTTTACCTCTGGGGGAACAGAAGCTAACAACCTAGCCTTGATGGGTATAGCTAGAAAATATAAAAACCCACAACATCTAATTATCTCTAGTGTAGAACATTCAGCGATCGCCGAACCTGCAAAAATTTTAGCTAAGTCGGGATGGGAAATTACCCAATTACCAGTCAATAAACAAGGCAGAATTAACCCTCAAGACCTCAAAACAGCTATAAAAGACAATACAGCCTTAATCTCTATTATCTACGGACAAAGCGAAGTTGGTACCCTACAACCAATACCAGAACTAGCGGCAATTGCCCGAGAACACATCATACCATTTCATACAGATGCAGTACAGGCGGCGGGACGTGTACCCCTAGATGTAGAGACCTCAGCCATAGATTTACTCTCCCTATCTAGTCACAAAATTTATGGACCATCAGGAGTAGGCGCCCTATATATCAATCCCCAACTAAACATAGAACCCTGTCTATGGGGAGGAGGACAAGAATCAGGACTACGTCCAGGCACACAACCTGTAGCTAGTATAGTAGGCTTCGGTGTGGCAGCATCAATAGCTAAAGCTAATCTAGGTAAAGAATCTTTGAGATTGCAACAACTGCGCCATCGCCTCTGGACACAATTAGCTGATTCTCCCTATCTTATACCCACAGGGGATCCTTTCCACCGTTTACCCCATCATCTGAGTTTTATACTCAATGAAAAGTTTTTCCCCGAAAGAATTACAGGAAAAACCCTAGTAAGACAATTAAATCTGGCAGGAATTGGCATTAGTTCCGGTTCTGCTTGTCAAAGTGGTAAACTAAACCCTAGTCCAGTACTATTAGCCATGGGCTACTCTGACAGTCAAGCAATTAGAGGTATCCGTTTAACCCTAGGTAAAGATACAGTAGCTGCTGATATTGATTGGACAGCAATGGTACTAAAACAAATTCTAGAACGTCTTCAACTTCAACTACTCACAGTCTAAAAACTTATGTCTATTCCCGAAAGTCTAGAAGCCGCAGTAAATCAAGCTAAATCAACAACTATAGCCGCTTTAGAAGCAGGCTATCAACGTCTTCAGGTAGAATTAGTTATTCCCGAAATTGCTCTACAAGCTCAAGGTTTAGCACTAGAATTTACTACTATATTCAGTGAATATGAATCTGGTTTAAAAGTATTTTTTCCTGATACAGGCGCCGCAGCTTTAGCCCGTCGTGACTGGGGAGAAACTTCTTTTAAGGTTACCGATTTGGGTACCTCTCGTACACCTATAGATACTAAAATTAGCGATACAGACCAGATTTTTTTAGTAGTTTCCCCCTCTGCCGTGGAAGTGAGTCAAGTAGAAAAACTCTGCAACCTCGCAGGAGATCGCCCTGTAGTTATACTAATTCCTCAACTAGAAGATGTGTCTATTGTGGGTATTGGTTTAGCTGCGCGTCAACTAAGAGAACGCTTTTTGAGTACTTTAGAATCTTGTTACTATTTTAGACCTTTAGATGGAGCTGTGGTGCTCAAAGCTTTTCCCTCTCCCTGGCAGGTGTGGCGCCAAGTAGATAACGATTATGAATTGATTTGCTCTCAAGCTGAAAAACCTATGGGTGAAGCTTTAGATAGAATTCTCTACCAAGGCCCCACTAGCTCTGATGTAGAAGAGGAAAAACCAAAAAATCAGCGCAAACCAGGTTTATTAGCTAGTTTACAGCAATTTTTGCGAGCTCTAAGTCAATAGTCTGACGGCATGAAAACTTTTATTGAATCGGTGAAGTAGGGTGTGTTAGCGCCCGAAGGGCGTAACGCACCGAATTAAATTGATGAATGAATCAATATACCAAACAGAGGTAGGGTGTGTTAGGGCGCCCTTCGCGTGCGTAACGCACCAAATTAAATTGATGAATCAATATACCAAACAGTGAAGAGAAAATATGCAGAAAAAAATATTATTACTATTTAGTAGCATTCTTTTGATTAATACTAGCTTTATGCCTGGATTTCTAAGGGCAGAAACAGAAGAAACAGTAGAAACTAGCGCTATCAACTTTTATAACCAGGGTGTAGATGATTTAGCCAAGGAAAATTTTACTGAAGCCATCGCCAATTTTACTGAAGCTATTCAACTCAACGATCAAGACTCTGACAGCTATTATAATCGTGGTTATGCTCAACACCAACTAGAAAATTATCAACAAGCCCTTGCTGATTATCAAGCGGCAATTCAACTTAATCCAGAATTTGCCGAAGCTTACGCTAATCGCTGTTACGCTTTTAATCGTCTAGGTAATTATCAACAAGCTGTGCAAGAATGCGATCGCGCCCTTGAATTAAACCCGAATAATTCTCAATACTATCTTAATCGTGGTAATGCTTACGATGATTTAGGTCAATCTCAAGCCGCTTTACAAGACTACTCTCGCGCTATTGATTTAGATCCTACTAATCCCCAAATTTTTTATAATCGCGCGATCGCTTATAATCGTCTAGAAGAACATCAAAAAGCCATCGAAGACTATACTAAGTCTTTACAGTTCTTTCCTGAATTTGCTGAAGCTTACTATAATCGCGGTATTAGCTATATCTACCAAGAAGATTATGACCAAGCTAATTTAGACTTACAACAAGCTGCTGATTTGTTTTTACAGCAAAACAAACAGGAAAATTACCAAAACACTCAGGAAATTCTCATAGAATTACAACAGCAATTAGAATAACCATAAAAAAAGCCCCACCTTTTTAAAAGCCAGGTAGTAAGGCTTGGGTGGGATACTTCTTGATACTTATTCTGTTTTACTTCCTATTGGTTTGTATTTAACCTACAGTTGACACAGAATAAGCGATAAAGATTACCCCAACTACTAAAGCTGCCGCCAAAGATCCTAAAATAATATAGTTACGTTTTTCCGTATTGGTTGGTGGTTCACTCTTGTAAACTTTTGGCTCTGAAGCAAAGTTATTTAGTCTTCCACCTTCTTCTGTTGTATATGGCATAATATTAATCCTTTTTTACTAATGTTTACAACATTTATACTAGGTATAAATTGCTATTGCCTATAATTATAACAAAACTTTACAATTTATTGACAATAATTTTTTTTGAGGAATTATTTTACACTGAGGCAGAAAATAAACTATAATAATAAGCTGTCCAAATTTAATAAAGACCATGAATGCTCAAGAAATTATTCAAAATATAGAATCAGAACATCTCAAGAAAGACTTGCCCGAAATATATGTAGGGGATACAGTTAAAGTCAAGGTAAAAATTCAAGAAGGCGGAAAAGAAAGATTACAACCCTACGAAGGAGTAGTAATAGCAAAGCGTCACGGAGGCATAAACGCGACTATAACAGTGCGGAGAATCTTTCAAGGAGTAGGGGTAGAAAGAGTATTTCTGGTTAACTCACCCAGAATCGATGAAATAATAGTAATAAGAAGAGGAAAAGTAAGAAGGGCAAAACTATATTATTTACGCGATCGCATCGGGAAAGCAACAAGAATTAAACAACGTTTTGACCGTCCTATTCAAAATACCTCAAAAAAGAAGAAAAAATAACTGCCAACTTTAACCAAGAATGTGTTAAACTAGTAAAAGTTGCTTGATAAGCTTCGCAGTTGAATGCGCTCTTAGTTCAGTTGGTAGAACGCAGGTCTCCAAAACCTGATGTCGGGGGTTCAAGTCCTCCAGGGCGCGTCATAATTGCTCTATAATAAATAAGTTAACAAGTGCGAGTTAATTAAAAGAACTCCACAGAAGTAAAACTAATGGCAAGGAGTAATTGTGGCTAAAAAAGAAACAGCAAGTACATCGAAGACAATTCAAGCCAAAGAAACTAAAACCAAAGAAGAAAGCAATGCAGTAAGCTTTCTCAAGGCAACTAAGCAAGAATTAACTAAAGTGGTATGGCCATCTAGACAGCAACTGATAAGTGAATCAGTAGCAGTAATTTTAATGGTTATACTAGTGTCAACAGTTATTTACTTAGTAGACAATTTATTTACGTGGGTATCAGGGAAGGTGTTTTAAATATGAGTTTTGCTGGGGATCAATCACAAGAAACAGAAAACAATCAGTTACAAACAAAAGCCCGCTGGTATGCTATACAAGTAGCATCAGGGTGTGAAAAAAGAGTAAAAAGCAACATAGAACAAAGAATTCGCTCATTTAATGTAGCTGATAGAGTCATTCAGGTACAGATTCCCCACACACCAACGATAAAAATACGTAAAGATGGCTCTCGCCAACATCAAGAAGAAAAAGTATTTCCGGGATACGTCCTAGTAGAAATGTTTATGGAAGATGATGTGTGGCAGGTGGTAAAAAATACCCCTCATGTGATAAACTTCGTAGGTTCAGAACAAAAAACCAAAACAGGAAGAAGCAGAGGGCACGTCAAACCAATTCCTCTATCTAATACAGAAGTAGAGCGAATCTTTAGACAAGCAGAAGGAAGAGACCCAGTTGTCAAAATAAATCTGGGAATAGGTGATAAAATAATGGTTCTCTCAGGACCATTCAAAGACTTTCATGGGGAAGTAATTGATGTGAGTCCAGAGAGACAAAAATTGAAAGCTCTACTGTCAATTTTCGGAAGAGAAACACCAGTAGAATTAGAATTCAATCAAGTAGAGAAAGAGTCGTAAAAAATGGCAAAAAAAGTAGTAGCGTTGATAAAGTTAGCACTTCCGGCGGGAAAAGCTAACCCGGCACCTCCAGTAGGTCCGGCATTAGGTCAGCATGGCGTAAATATTATGGCTTTTTGCAAAGAATATAACGCCAAAACAGCAGATCAACCAGGAATGGTAATACCAGTAGAGATATCGGTATTTGAAGATCGCAGTTTTACCTTTATACTGAAAACACCTCCCGCCTCCGTATTGATCAAAAAAGCAATAGGAAAAGAAAAGGGGTCAAGTCAGCCAAATAAAGATAAGATAGGTTCGATAACTCGCGAACAAATCAGAGAAATAGCAACAACAAAAATGCCAGATCTGAATGCGAATGATATCGAAGGAGCAATGAAAATAATCGAAGGTACTGCCCGGAATATGGGAGTAACTATCAAAGAAGCTTAGAAAATAAGTATGGGGAGAGGTTAAAACTTCGCTATTGACCCAAAAGGAGTAAAAATGGCAAAAAAAATATCCAGAAGACTAAGAGAAGCCTTAGAAAAGGTAGAAGAAAAAGCATATCAGCCTCTAGAGGCGATGCAACTATTGAAAGAAACAGCAACTGCAAAATTTGACGAAACAGCAGAAGCACATATACGCCTAGGGATAGACCCGAAATATACAGACCAACAACTGAGAACAACAGTTAGTTTTCCCAAAGGCACCGGACAGAGTGTAACAATAGCAGTAATTACCCGAGGGGAAAAGGTAAAACAAGCAAGCGATGCAGGAGCTGATATAGTAGGTTCAGAAGAGCTTGTAGAGGAAATTTTCCAAGGTAGAATGGACTTCGATTTAGTAGTAGCTACTCCAGATATGATGCCTAAGGTAGCTAAACTAGGAAGAATTCTAGGTCCAAAAGGCTTGATGCCATCCCCAAAAGGTGGAACCGTAACTAATGATTTAGAATCGGCGATCGCCGAATTCAAAGCCGGGAAACAAGAATTTAGGGCCGATAGAACCGGAATTGTACACGTGATGTTCGGAAAAAGTTCTTTTCCCCCAGAAGATTTGGTACAAAATTTAAAAGCCCTACAAGAAACAATAGACCGAAATCGACCATCAGGGGCAAAAGGACGTTACTGGCGTTCAATCTTTGTTTCTGCTTCCATGGGACCATCAATAGAGGTGGATTTAAACGGTCTGCGAGATTTTAAACTAGAAGAATAATCTCTTGACAAAATAAATATTTAGTGATAAGATGGAATCTTTGAAGTAAATATTTATTCCTTCTAAGCTAAATAAAATATTCAGCGTAAACCAAAGACAGCAGGTGCTAAAAAAAAGGCTTAATTTCCTGCCGAGGTGTAAGCGAAAAAGTTAAAAGCAACTAGTAAGTTAGTTGTGTAAAATTTATTTTACTAATTTTTGTAGCAACCTCGGCGCACCAGCACCAAGGTTGTTATTTTTATGCCAAGACAAAAGCAAGGGAGGAAAGGAAAAAATGGGCAGAACACGTGAATCAAAAGCAGAAATAGTCAAGGAACTTAAGCAAAGCTTAAGTGAAGCCCAAATGGCTATAGTAATTGACTATAAAGGACTATCGGTAGCAGAAATTGGTGAATTACGTAATTCCCTACGTCCTACAGGAACAGATTGCAAAGTAACTAAAAACACTTTGATGCGTCTAGCGATCGCCGATGACGAAAATTGGGCAGCAATGGATCAATTTCTCAAAGGCTCATCGGCTTTCCTACTACTCAAAGATGACTTAGGCTCAGCAATCAAAGCCTACCAAAAGTTCCAAAAAGACACCAAAAAAACCGAGTTTCGCGGTGGTGTCATGCAGGGGCAAGCTCTAAACGAAGAACAGGTAAAAGCAATCACAGAATTACCTACCAAGGAAGAGCTAATCGCCCAAATAGCCGGAGCTATTAATTCTATAGCCACAAAACTAGCTGTAGGAATTAATGAAGTGCCTGCATCCTTGGGACGTGGAATCAACGAAGTACCATCATCTTTGGGACGCGCTATACAGGCGATCGCTGCCAAAGAACAAGAAGACAATGCAGCTTAAAAATTGTCTCACGCAACTAAATATCACTCAATTAACCAGGAGAAAAAATAAATGTCTGAAGCAACTCAAGAAATTTTAGAAAAGCTAAAATCATTAACCCTCTTAGAAGCATCTGAATTAGTTAAAGAAATTGAAGAAGCATTTGGAGTAAGTGCCGCAGCCCCCGTGGGTGGTGGTATGATGATGATGGCACCAGGAGGGGTACCAGGAGCGGCAGCGGAAGCGGAAGCGGAAGAAGAAAAAACTGAATTTGATGTAGTTCTCGAAGAATTCCCAGCCGATAAGAAAATTGCAGTTCTTAAAGAAGTTCGTGGTATCACTGGTTTAGGACTAAAAGAAGCCAAAGAATTAGTAGAATCAGTACCCAAAGCTCTCAAAGAAGGTATAGCTAAAGAAGAAGCTGAAGAAATGAAGAAAAAACTTGAAGAGACAGGGGCAAAAGTTAGCATTAAATAATGGGCAAAATAAATTAACCGCCCATTGCAGTTATTTGTCAACCTCGAATTTAAAATACGGGGAATTCATGTAATACTCAGATCTTGCATCTTTACCCAAAGTTACTTGTGGTGGTTAAGTAATGAGTAAT
>NZ_JALKVM010000232.1:0-12274 GCF_057440575.1 Johannesbaptistia floridana | reverse complement strand
GCTGGTAATTTACGCTTTTTTCCGACCTTACAGTATGGGTCGGTAAACTTTCTTGGTAAGCGTTCAGGGGGGTAGAAGAGCGATCGTAAGCATTCAAGAGGTGTAAAAAAGAAGAAAACAACCCCCTTCCATCAAGCCCTAAAATTAGGCAGTTTTTAAAAAGTCCTCTTCATCAGAACGAATATTAGTGGATGGAAGCAAAGAAGGAGCACTAGTACCACCGCGAGCAGCCACAACAGCTTGTGTCATAAACTCCAACACATTCCGTTTTTGGGACTTAAGGGTTGTCACTACAGTTAACATCCGAGCCACAAAATAACTACCTGCTTGGGTTTGAGAACCAAAACTGGTACGTCTCCAAATCACAGCTGGACGAATAGCTCTTTCTGCGGCATTATTAGTTGGTTCGACACCAGCAGTGTTGACAAATAACCACATCCCTGGTTCAACCTTGAGCAGTTGACGACAAGTCCGAACCGTTTTAGCCAAAGGTGTTTTTTCCTTTGTGCCGATGGAATAGCTATCAGCTTCTGTTAAAATTGCCTTGATTGATGAGCGAATCTCTACAACCAACTCGCCAAAATGTTCACGAGATAACGTTCCATCTCGGACTCGATGCCAAAGTTCAAACAACTTTTCTTGCTGTTTAACCAGTGCAGTTCCTAATTCTGCCGAGACCCCAGGGCGTTCTGATATTTTGATAAATTCTCGTTTCAAGTGCGCCCAACATAATTGCCGACGTTCCAGGTCTACCCAGTTGTAAGCACCATGTCGGTCAGAGTTTAGAATAGAACCAAAGTTCTCACCCAATAAATTCTTCGCCCCTTGACTGCAACGGGTTAGGGAAATTTCAAAAAATGTTACCAGCGGGGTTACAGCAACCCACAACCAAGCTTTTCTCTGGTTCGGATTACAACCATCAATATTTCCTTGATTAAAGCTGGTTTCATCCGCTCCGACAACCGGTGCCCTTTGGATATAAAGTTTGGCTTCATCTACAGAACTAGCCACAGCATTACTTGCTTCTAGTCTTAGTTTGTTGACGGTTCCCAAAGACATTGACACCCCAAACACCTCCTCCATGGCACTTTGTACTAGTCTTTGACTGTTACGATATACTCCGCTTAGCAGTGCTACCAATGCCACTACTCTGACTCCATAACCGCTGGGGTTCACATCCAACGGTAAGGAGGCACGAGTCTTGGTACCACAGGAGCTACAGGTTCGTTGATGCAAACGATGCTCAATTACTATAGGTTTAATTGGTGGAATTTCTACTATTTGGTGACGATAGGGGTTTGTGTCACATCCATTCAATGCCTCTCCACAACTAGGACATTTTTCAGGATAATGCTCTATTATGGAGCTACAATCTTCAATTGGGTATAACTTTCTACTAATTCCTTTATGACCTGGTTGACCACCTCTTTTTTTCTCGCTTTTCTTGACCCTCTGTTTTTTTTCAACTTCTGGTAGGTCACTCGATGGTGGTAATGATGAGTTTTTTGAGGTTTGATTAACTTTTTCTAATAATTGTTCTTGAACTGTCAGGACTTCTGTAAGCTTCTTTTCTTGTTCTTGTATTTGCTGCGCCATCTCCTCCACCAGTTTTTTAACACTGATTGGAGTTTTTCCCCAATCTTCTGGGGGTATCTGCTTTACATAATTGACCCGTTTTTCTTCCATGTCACTTAGTTTATCAGATTTTGATGTCTTTTTTTAGCGATCGCTCTTCTACTCCCCTTAACGCTTACTGATTTTTCTTGCTTGTGGTTTTCGACATTTATCAATATTCATCGATATTTGTCTACTTGTGAAAAGTCGAAAAAAGTACTCTATTAGGAATAGATATTTGTCTACTTTTATCGATTTTAAAATTGCTCTAAATAAATATAATAGCTAAACTTTAAATATAAGATTAAAGGAAATAAGTAAACAGACAAATAAGTTAAAAACTAATATTTTTTAGATAAACTTATTTTTTATAATTTTTGCTTCATATTATGGGATTAGATGACTTTGCTGACTATAGCGAATTTATCTTTTACCGGAAATTTGATTCACCTTTAATTCCTTTTATTAACATTCTCAAGGAGCTTTACACCATGCTAGATAATCATCTTATCAGAAGAATTAACCATCTTAATAAAGAGCTATCTACCGAGTTTCCTAACTACGAACAACAAATACAGAATCTCTGTAAGCAATTAGTCGAAATAGTCAAGACTCATCATATAAAATCTGAGCAAACTACTGAGGAATGGCTAGAAGAATGGCTCCTTACAGCAATCTGTTCTGATTAAAGCCAGCAAAAAAACCAGGCAAAAAAATAAAAAACAACCTTTCCGACCCTGGTTTTTTTACTAACTCTCCTAATAATAAAATAGGTCAAAACTATGAATCTAATCATAGTGTATAAGGCTTTTTTACTACTCTCAATAGCTCTCATTATTTGGCATATCAATGAAAAAAAACTACATATTTAAACAAACAGTGTACCTGTTTACTAAATTAAGCATCATTGTTTTTATCCTGTCATTTTCTTCAGATATGCTCAGAGTACTTGGCCTTATCATCATACTTGCTTTAATCCTCAATGATTCTTTCCCTTAACTTATATCTAGAAGTAAAAAATAATGACAAAGAAAAATAAACTCCAGGATTTTGTTCTATACCAGAAGCAAGAACATCCTAATCATGATTTCTCTCAAACAGAAACGAAAAATAAACTAAATGACTGCAAAATCTTACTATTCAAGCAATTTGTTGTAACAGGGAACGATTTATACGGCACCGCATTTGTTACACGGGAACTTGATTCAGATGCTAGACAGTTAGCGTCAACATTGACTGTGGCCAATATTATCAATGCCTTAACTGCCTACCCCTTGATTCTCATGTCTGTGAACAATTTACCCTATGGCTTAGGTTATGTCTTATCTGGAGGGTTAATGTTACTACTGTTAAATTTCTCCAACGTATCAGGCTCTACGGCGGCTACTGGCAGAAAGAATAGTAAAATTGCTCTCCTAGCACTCATTATCTTGAATATCGTTCAATCAGCCGTGGGTGGGGTGGGTACGAAAATCGTTTTAGAACCCGAAAATAATGCCAGTGACTTCGCAGAGCAATATATCAAGGAAAACATTATCAGTGTTAAAGATAAACAGTTAGAAGAGTATCAACATGACTCCTTAGCTCAATCATTAAAAGAGGATGAGGAAAGATGTAAGAGTTTGAATCACAAGTTAGAACCATTGCCGTTTAACCATCCTCAAAGAGGTCCACTCTATGCTGAAGCTTATGGACGCTACAGCGATGAAGCATTGCCCCTTGAACAGCGATCTTACCATAACTCACCTGAGAGTCAATGGCCCACATGCCCGAGGGCTAATTTTTTAGATCAACAACAACAAACACGTTTACAAAAAATACAAGATGAAATTAAACAAATAGAGGATGATGTCAGTAGCGTTGGTCCTAGAGACTATCTAGAAGAAAATCAACCTCATATCTATGCTCAAAAATTTGATCAAGAGGGACTACTTAAAAGTGGCATGGATGCAACATATATATCCATTCTTGTGTTTACTGAAGATTTGCTTTCAGGAAAGTGGCAAGGTCTAGGTCTTTCCTTCTATATGTTTCTTCTCTCTGCTATTACCTCAGTAGCTGCGGTATGGCTCACAGCTAACTATGCTAAAGATAATCAAGATTTACAAATGTCTTATAGCGAAGAAGTTGCAGAAGTGCGCGACCAATTCTTTCTTGATTTATTAAGGGAAGTTGACAACCATGACCCCATTATCTTACATAACAACCATAACAATAGCACAAATGGCCATCAATCAAAACCCTCTATTGATGTCAGCAATATCTTAGATACAACCGACCCAAATTAAGGTTAGCCCTTTTATCTGTGAGGGTGTGTACCAGCAACCACCCCCTCCTTCTTTCCCCCTCTGGTGTCTTTACTCGCAATAAAGCTCCTTGTACAACAACTAAACTATGAAGAGGATTTATCTATGCCCTTTAACTCTCCTCAGAATCAAACAGAGTTAAGACAAATTATTAGACATGCTCAAGCGCAAGCTAAACAAGGCAAGTGCTACTACCCTGAGTTAGTCAAACTCCTAAAGTATACCTTCAATAAAGGAGAAAACGTAAAGGTTACCCGACCAAATCCTGAGCAATGCTTTGAAAATGTCAAAGATTCTATTGTTCAAGCTTCGTCTACCATCGAAACCAGTGTGCAAGATTTATTGGTTAATCTTCATAACCAACAATCCTATTCAATGTTTGTGGCAGCAGGAAATTATCTCCTAGACATCTCCCGTCATTTGGGTCTGATGCCTAATACAACAATCTCAGAAGACAGTTTACAGACTCATAAAATCCTGAAAGATCTCAGTTACTTTGTGGCTTATTTGACCCATACAGAAATGGTCGAAAGCCCCCACCAACAAAAGCGTCTATTTCTCTATTTCTCTAAATTTCCTGAACAAGTACGAATACTTTCCTGTGCTCTGATTCAAAGAGCACAGCATCTATCCCAATTATCCATAACCCTATTACCTTTATTCAATGAAACTTATGAACAATAATCAACACTTGACATTCACAAAAATATGGAAGTATTGTGAAAACTTTTTCAATGGAGAAAAACTCACTCAGCTACAATTTGAAGAACAATACGAAAGCGGAAGACGTGATTTTAGTGGATGTCGTCTGGTTGGTGTAAATTTAAACTCTGAAATCATCAAGAAAATTCATTTAACTGGTGCCGATTTACGCAAAGCTACACTACCACATAATTGCCAAAACACCTCCCTCGCTAAAGCCAATCTCAGTCAAAAAAACTTGTCTGGTATCAACTTTAAAGGCGCCAATATGCCTGAAGCTAATCTTACTGGGGCTAATTTAGAAGATACCATCCTGGAAAATGCCAATTTATCCAAGTCTAATTGTTCACAGGCCAATTTCCAAAGAGGCAATCTCAGTAAGACGGCATTTCATCAAAGTAATCTAGAGGGATGCAATTTTCATAATGCCTGTCTGCAAGGTTGTAACTTGGCTCATGCCAAGCTCACCTCGGCGAACCTTTCTTGGGCTTTTTTAATAGATTGCAATTTGACTAAGTCAAACCTGACTGACTGTAACCTTATTGGGGCAGATTTACTCGGTAGCAACTGGCAAGATGCCCACAATTATGATTCTGTCAATATATGTCATGCCCGTCTGGTGGTAAGAACCACGATTTCTAAGGGCAAAGTCAAGAATTTAGCTCAACCAAAGAAACAGAAAAAAACTAAAGACAAAAAGTAACTCAATTTTTGCCTTTTTATTATCCCAAATCCGTTGTTAAAAAACAGAAAAAAAGGAGAAACTATTATGCCAGCAATTGAGCATCAAATAGAAGTCAAAATTTATGAACTGGAAAAAAAATCTAGAGAACACAATCAAAAAGCTCAAAACTATAAAACTATGGCAAAAAAAGCTGAAATTAGCCATCCGAAAGAAGCTAAACAAATTAAAGCAAAAGCGCAACTTGAATTGAAAGAAGCTCAGAAAAAAAAAGAAAAGGCAGAACTTTTAAAAAGTCAACTCAAACAAAGACAACAACATAAAAAAATGAGCAAAGAACAAGAAACTAAAAAAGAATATCAAAAAGCCAAGGAAATAACTCGTGAAGTTCAGAAAACAACACGTGAGAAAGATGGCACGTCTGAGCGAATACAAGGAGAGTTAGATGGACAGTCATCAAGAGTCGAAGAAGCTCGAAAAAAAGCTGAACAAGAAAAAACAGCACGTTTGATAGAACAGTTGAAAGAGCGAGAGCGTTAATTTTTTTAGTTAATAAAAAATTAATTTTTCGTTAGGTTAGGTAAACAGTTAATAAACAATAGGAAAAGGGGAAAACATGAATACTTCATCCGATATCTTTACACAGTCTCTTGAGTTTTCTTTGAAAATTTTAGTCATATTACTCAAGTTTTTGGTGAACATAATTACTAGATACCCATGGCAATGTATAGGAGGGTTTTTATTTGTAATTATTGCTGGAACTTTATCCCCGGAATTGTCCTCCGGTTGGCTTTTATTAATCTTTGGGGGTGGTTTTCTATTTTGTTTCCTTTTTCAAAGTAGGAAAGTTCCTCGTTTTGCGAATAAAACAAATACAACAACAATAGGTGGAGGACAAGCCACGTCAGAATGGCTCAGTGAACAAGAAATGGAATCTTGTGGATTATTGGAAACACAAGGACTTTTGTTAGGAAAGTTAAATAGCCAACCCAAAAAATCGTCCTTTAATTTTTTGTCTAGCAAAAAAAATCAATCACGACCAAATTTACTCAGATTTAATCAAGATTTTGATGGTTGTGAAGGAAATTTACTGACAGTTGCCCCCCCAGGTGCGGGTAAAGGAGTCGGAGTCGTCATTCCTAATTTATTAACTTATCCCGGCTCTGTAATCGTAACAGATCCTAAAGGTGAAAACTATGAAGTAACTAAATTTGCTCGTCAGCGTATGGGGCAACGGGTATTCTGTTTAGATCCTTTTGAGATTTGTACCGGAGAACATAGAGCTAAAATTAATCCCTTAGATATTCTAGATCCTGAGAGTGATGATTTAATTGATGAAGCTACAACCTTCGCTGATTCTCTTATTCTCAGAACAGGTGAATCGGGAAATGATAAATATTTTAATGATCAAGCTGTGAATATTTTGACTGGTTTTATTCTCTATGTTGTTTGTGAATCCCCAAAAGAATCAAGACATTTAGGTACAGTGAGAAATCTACTTACTGAACCTGCTGATGATTTTGCCATAACCTTAAATATGATGGAAAGTTCTCCCTATGCTAATGGCATCATATCAAAAAGAGCTTCTATGTTTAAAAAATTACCAGAAAACACAGCAGAAACTGTTATTTCAACAGTTACAACTAATACTGATTTTTTAGACTCTCCCAAAGTAGTTAAATCTTTATCTGAAAGTAGCTTTGATATTATGGATCTCAAAAAAACAGGCGATCTTTCTATTTATCTAGTTTTACCTACTAAAAGACTTAAAGCCTATTCTCGGTTACTTCGACTTTGGATTAGTACTGCATTGTGTTCGATTTTAACAGTTCAAGGAAAACCCAGAGATAGAGTTTTATTTCTATTAGATGAAATGGCACAACTAGGAAGAATGGATTCTTTGAAAGATGCTGTGCCAATAGTAAGGGGTTATGGTGCGACTATTTGGACAATTCTTCAAGATTTATCTCAAATTAAAGCTCTTTATCCAAATGATGAATGGCAACCTTTTGTTTCTAGTAGTACTGTCCAACAATATTTTGGCGTAGCTGATTTAGATACGGCTAAATATGTATCGGAAAAACTCGGAAAGCGAGAGATTCAAGTCATATCTGAAAATAAGGGAACAAGCAGAACTCATGATTTTAATGGACAAGATTCTAGTAATGAAGGAACAACAATAGTGACTCAAGTAAGGCAACTATTACAACCAGATGAAGTTATGAGAATGAATCGAGATGACCAAATTATCTTTATTAAAGGTGAACCTCCCATCATGAGCCAAAAAATTAAATATTTTCAAGAACCTGAATTTCAAGGAATATTTAGTTCTAATCCTCAACATGAAACAACTTTTTTAGATAAAAAATAAATGGTGTTGCTGAATTAGGCGCAAATCTAGGAATTGGGGAAAATCGGCATAGCCTTTCTCGGACTTATAAAGCACAGTAACAGCGATCGCACTTATTTGAAGAGCGATCGTTGTTGCTACTCATCCTTCGCTTATTTGAAATAAAAGTTTTGTTAAAAACATGTCTTTCCTATGGCGGAAATGGAGTAATCGAGAAATCTTGCCGACAAGTATGAATAGACACAATGGGTAGTCTTATTAAAACTTGTTGAAGAGAGAATTTCGCCTCGTGCATTTAAATTTTAACTCAACCTCATCAAAAACCCGCTACCAGTTCTACGTGTTTAAGCTTTTTCAAACATCATAAAAACTTCTCTATTCAATTTTACCACCCTAGAAAAAAAAAGATTCATGTAAAATGGAATTTTATCGTTAGGTTCTGTAGTTTAAAAATGTAATAATAAATGAAACAGAGTGAAGGAAGGACAACTTCTATTATTTCTTTGATATTAGGTTTGATTGGTGGCTCGGCTGGAGCTGCTATAATCACTTTTTTCTCTAATAGTTCGATTGAAGAGCAAAAATTCACGTATTCGCTTATTCAACAAGCTCAGGAAACCGAAGATCCTAGAAAACGATTGGATAGACTAGAATTAATGAATGAATTGGGATTGTTTGACGGCAATTCTGATTTGAGAGCTAAAGTCATCTCAAAAATCAAACAAGCCCAAGAAAACCCAGAAATTTTACCTCAACTACCTGCTACTACATCTAATACTTTAACTCCTCAAGCAACACAAGGCTCCGCAATTGTGATTGGAAGTGACTCAAGTTATGAAGCTGCTCTTGATGAAGTCCAAAGAGCAGCAGATAATGGTTATTCCAACGCAGAAATATACTTACGTCAAGATAAATGGAGAACAGTCATACCTTTTGATAATAAACAGGCTGCTGATGCTGCACTACCTATTGTAAGAGCTTTTTCTTTCAATAAGGATGCCTTCAAAATTGATTTAGATATCTGGTGCTCTTCACCAACACAATCTGGAGATAACATTAAACCCTTTATGGAATGTAAAGAATAAAGGGTATTGTCGAAACTGTCGGGACTGAGAACAAGTTTTTTGTCTGTACCGAGATTTCTGGTATACTAAACTCAAGTACTGATTTCCCCTATAGCTTTAAAACAATGGATTGTCCTCACTGTTCTTCAACTAATACTGTTTCTCTTAAACGTACTACCACCCTCGGCTATTCCATACATCGTTGTCGAGACTGTTGTAGAACTTTCAATGAGCGGACAGCAATTTCATTCAACGTCATCGAAGTTACCTCAGACATTTTGTTTGAGGTACTTTTCTGTAGATGCCTTGACAAAATGAGTTACTAAGATTAAATTGTCAATTATGATCTTGTCTCAATGGCGATCGCGTCTGGCCATAATAAGTAAAAATTAGTAACTATTGCTACCAATTGGCATTGTATTTGAGCAGAAAACGATTGTAACCAATCAGCAAATTCTAACCACCCATCTTCATGAATGATTTTGATGACTGTTTCAATTACACATTCCACATCAAGTTCCAGAAACTGTGCTAGAAGCTCATCTGACTCTCTCTCTAAATTTTTAGTTTTCCTATAATTAGTCGTTAGAACTTATTAATTATTATTAAGGTTATGTACAAGTTGAAAGATGATATCTGGATGAGTTGAGGCGATCGCTTTTATGGCGGCTTTAACCTGAGAAGAACTCATGTGTTCAACGTTACTCAAAAATGCAATCAAGATTTCATCAGTAGTCACTTTTATTGTCCTATTTAGGTTTTCTTCTGAGGTTTCCCAATATTAGTGGTGTTCATGGTTGCTATAGTTCCGTGCTTAGTTCGATAATTCCGCAGATTTTCATTCGTTGACTCTTGTTCTTCACTGCGGAAGTCCGCAGTTAAAGATGAGGAATTGTCACTGCGGATTTTTGGCGTTTGAGTCGAGTTTGTTGTGTCACTGCGGATATCCGCAGTTAATTCGTTACGGATATTCCGCACTGTTTTCTCATTAACTCGACATACTCTAGCTATTTCACGGTTACTCCAACTATGCCATTCGGGATCATTGAGCAAAGTTAAAACAGCTTTACGTTTATCGGCACGGGCTCTAGGTAAAGCTGGTTTATGGTCAGCGTTAGCCCCAACAGAATATAGTATCGCTTCACGTCTTGTTCCGTGATAAATAATAGCTCTAATCGTGGGTTCTTCCTGATTTCGATAGGCATTCCAACGATGAAAACCATCAGCTAACCAGTAATCATTTCCATCAAAGAATACAACCACAGGCTCTATTTCTTGACCATCTTCGATTTGTTCTTCTAAGCGTTTGATATGTTGTCTATCTATTTTTGCTCTGGGTTGAGTACCACCATCTCTGCGGATTTCTTCAAGATCTAGGTGGATGATTTCAGTTGTCGGTTCCATCGTCAATGCCAACTAATTCTAATGACATTATAGCGCAGTACGACACTAACAGGCTTAAGGAGCATGTCTTTGGCCTTGAGCCTTGTATAATAAAAAATAAGTGAGTACTAAGTAAGAAAAACAATGCCAAGACCAGGGGGAAATCCAGATTTTGGGACAAAGTATCGTTTTAATTATGGGCGTGAAAAGCCCTTATCAGCCCAAGTTAAAGCTCAAGTTTTACCAGAAACAAAACAACAATTACAAGATTTAGCAGACGAACAAAAATGTACTGTCCCTGATATTATTCGGGCTGCTATAGATGAATATTTAGAAAAAAAGAAAGAAGAAGTAGAGTTTTAATCTCAAACAATGCTGCTAAACTTGCTGATAAAGTCAAAAACTGCTCAAAGGGAGCTTTTTCTCTGGGTAAGTGCAAGTCGTCCGATAGAGAACCTGTTTCCGAATTAGAGGAATTGAATGCCTGGTTGTCAGATCCTATACTGAGAGAAGAAGTGATGCCACGTGTTATGAATAGTAGTCAATATACTCTTGAGTATGATGAGTATGGTCAACCTTTTCGTGTAGTTGAAATGGAGAAATAGTTAAGGATGGTAACAGTTCAATTAGCTAGTATAAAAGTACCAAGTGTTGTTGAAGTAACTATTAAAATTTAATGTCACTAAAATAGATGATTAATGCTTATTTTTTCCTAATTAATGAGCCCAAAATTCATTGATTATTCCCACAGATTTACTTCAATTACTCACTTAGGTAAGAGGGGAAAGAAAATGATTTGCCGTATTAATAAAAGTATGTTAAATTTATGAATAAGTTGAAAGATAATCGTAAATTTTATCATTGATTGAAGGGAAAATAGCCAAAATGAATTCAGGAAAAAAAAGTGATAGCTCTTTCTACATCTTTAACCGAGTAATACATAAAGATCCCGAGATAGAAGAAATACATTCAAACAAGCAACTAAAAGAGAAAGATGTCAAAAATATTCATAGTGCGGAAGAAAAACTAATCATTCCAAAAGGTGAAAGAGGTATAGACTATACTAAATTAAACAAGTTACTGGCACAAAGTCTCTGGAAGGAGGCAGATAGAGAAAGACGTGAATTAATTCTTCTTATAAGTGACATTGACAAAGAATCAGGAGATTATTTATATTATAATAGTGCTCTTAATTTTCCTCTCTCAGAATTGAAAATAATGGACCAATTATGGTTAAAATATAGTGAGGGTCATTTCGGTTTTTCTGTGCAAAAGCAAATTTGGATTGAATGCGGTGGAACTCCCGGGGAATATGACACGGATGTAGATGAAAAGTTTCGAGAGCGTATAGGTTGGAAAAAAGGAGACCATTGGTTGTCCTACAATGAAATAAATTGTTATACAAAAAGACCAAAAGGATATCTCCCTTGGGGTTTTAGTTCTTTCTCTCTTTACGCTTCGATACGGCTAGATTAGTGTTACTCCCTCTTGACCGCAGTATTGCTTTGTGGCGGTAGTGATGGTATTCATAAAATTACGCGACTTTATCGAAACAACGGTTGAAGAGCGATCGCCCTGACGAAGTGACAGGATGGCTAAAAAGCTTGTGGAGATTGGTGGTTTTTGGCGATCGCTCCTGATTGAGACAAAACAATAATGGGGTGTAGAATTTGCTTTCTGCTAGTTTTCTGAATGGAGGGCTAAAAACAGTTGAAAAATATCTACTCATTACTGCTAAAACTTGCTCATTTGATTAGCTAAATAGCAATAATGAGTAATTTTTAGTCGGTGACAATTAGGGACAAAGGGATAATTGAGACATAATTACTGTGTTTTCCCCTTGATTATAAGTCGTTTAGTGCGCTATTAGAGAAAATATAGACCAATTATTGTTTAGCAATGATATAATCTTAGTACTTAAGTGGTTGTTGATGATGGTGATAAAAAAATCTAATACCCTAAGTTATGTCAAAGGATTGCCAACACCAATAAACGAGTTAAATGCTTTGGGCTTTACTAGTTTTGAGATGTTTTTAACAGCTTATGAGCCTATTTATAGAGAAGCAGTTTGTGAAACAGTAAATCATTTAATAAATTGTCTAGGTTATTATTGTCCCATCTTTAAGAAATGGTTAAATAAAGTAAAGTTTGACCAATCAAAATGGAACAGTTA
>NZ_JALKVM010000231.1:0-1971 GCF_057440575.1 Johannesbaptistia floridana | reverse complement strand
CCGGGCCGTTGGGCACAATTAGCAAGAAAAATCAAGAACTACAAAATCAAATAGCCGATATTTGAAGAATGCGAATAGAAACAAAAGAACATTATTTAGAAGCAATCAATAGAGCAATTGAATATATTGAATCTAATACTTCAAGGAAAATCAGCCTCGAAGAAATAGCAGATTACTCCTTAATATCCAAGTTTCACTTTCACCGAGTTTTTAAATCAATTATTGGGAATACAGCAAAAGAGTATTTAACCCGTTTACGGTTGGAAAAATCAGCAATTTTGCTCAAAAATTCATCTAAACCAGTAAACGAAATTGCTTATGAATGTGGTTATACCTCACCAGAGACATTTACACGAGCATTCAATAATTACTTTTCCACTTCACCGACTAAATTCAGGCAAAATATAAAACAAGAGCTTGCTAATAAGGAAGTAATCTATCAAGATACTTCACTTAAAGACCTAAGTTTAGCATCACCAAAAATCATTCAAAAAAAAGATTTGAACCTTGCTTACATTAGGCATTTTGGGAGTTATGATAAAGTTGGAAACTCATTTCAAAGATTAATGCTTTGGGCTACTAAAAATCTTGTTCTCAAATTAATGCCAACAACGATTGGAATTGTGCATGATAATCCTGAAATAACAACTGAAAATAATATCAGATTTGATGCTTCCATTTTGGTCACCAAAGAGATTCAGCCAAAAGGAGAAATTGGTTACAAAAAAATTACAGGGGGGAAATTTGCAGTATTCAGATACAAAGGGGCATATGAAACATTTTATCCTGTTTATGACTACATATATAATGTTTGCCTATTCAAGCACCAATGGGAGTTGAGAGACGAACCAGCATTGGAATGGTATATTAAGTCTCCACCATTTCATAAGCCAGAAGAGTTGGTAACGGATTTCTATCTACCCATAAAATAGCAAGAAAAGTCAAGTGAATCGGCGAATGATAGTTGAAATTTGTGGCATCTTTTAACAATCAAAATTTACAAAATGAAAGTAGCATTCATCATTCTTGCCACAATCTTAATTCTTCCTCTGGTTATAGGATTATTTCTACCTTCGGAAAGAACATTTATTAAGACAGCAGAATTAAAAAGTAGCCCTCAAAAAATCTGGGATGTAATAACTGATATTAAAGGACAAGAAAAATGGAGAGATGATGTTCGAGAAATCCAAATGATTTCTATTGAGCAAGGAGCAGAAAAATGGACAGAAATACCGAAAAAAGGACAAACAATTACATTTCAGACAAAAACGTATCAGCCCCCAAACCGATTTGATATTGAAATTGTTGATAGTGGTTTCTCTGGCTATTGGGAAGGAAAGATACAAAGACAAAATAACCTCACAAAAATAGAGTTTAAAGAAGTTGCAATGATTAAAAATCCGTATTTTAGAGTGATTGCTTACTTGTTTTTAGATCTTGATAAGACTATGGAAGTATATTTGAACAATTTAAAAGAAAAATTAGGAGAAAATGGCTAAAAAATCATGGATTGAAAAAAGGGACTGTGAGAAGTCCTTCAAGATAAAGACAATTGACAAGAAATTTGCTGATATTCCAGAAGGTAGTAAAATGTTGATTGCTTCCCCTCAAATTATTGATGAATATGTTAAACAAATTCCTTTTGGAAGCACAACTGAATTATCAACAATGCGAGATGATTTAGCAATAGAATATCAAGCAGATAAAACTTGTCCCGTTACGACAGGAATTTTTCTTAGAATTGTATCAGAAGCTGCTTATGAAGAAATACAATCAGGAAAAAGTGTAGAAGATGTAACTCCTTTTTGGCGAATAGTAAATCCTAAAATGAAGTTAGCAAATAAGTTAGAATGTGGAATTGAATTCTTACAAATACAAAGGGAATTAGAAAAATAGAAAAAAAAACTGTGCCCAACAATGCATATCCGTCCATGCTCCGCGAAGCTCCGCACGGCGGCTATGCGGACCGTT
>NZ_JALKVM010000230.1:0-12415 GCF_057440575.1 Johannesbaptistia floridana | reverse complement strand
CTGCCCAACCTACAGGCTACCTACAGGCTACCTTCTTACTTCAAAACTCGTTACTCATTACTCATTACTCATGTTTGGTGCGTTACGGCAATCCGTTATCTGGCATTGTGATTGATCAAGAGAAATCTTCGGCCTAACGCACCCTACTACAAGTACTACTCATTACTCATCTAACGGTGCGTTACGGGCTTCGCCCTAACACACCCTACAACTACTTTTACGGTAGTATAAAATAATAAATAAATAAATAAAATATAATTGGGAAGAGCCGAACAGTGGCGGATATCTAGTGGGTAAAATGAACGCAAAATATGAGTAATAATTATTTTGACGTAATTGTAATTGGTGGAGGCTTTTTTGGTTGTAAAATTGGGGCTTATCTCCACAATAATTCTGCTAAAGTATTAATTATTGAAAAAAATTCCAATGTACTAGAACGAGCTTCTACCAACAATCAAGCGAGGGTACATAATGGCTATCACTATCCTCGTAGCCTGCTAACCGCTTGGCGATCGCATCTAAATTTACCAGGATTTGTCAAGGAATATCAAGAGGCAATTGTAAATAATTTTAGTAATTACTATGGCATAGGCAAAAAGTTCTCTCAAGTGAATGCTAAGCAATTTCAGCGTTTTTGCCAAAGAGTTTCTCTACCCTTAGTAGAGGCGGAGGGGGAGATTAGTAATTTATTTAACCCTAATTTAGTAGAAGCGGTATTTAAAACAGAAGAATATGTGTTTGATGCTAGTAAGCTATCAAAAATAGTCACAGAAGAATTAACTCAAGCTAAAATTTCTCTACAACTCAACTGCGAAGTAGTTAAAATCCACTCTACTACTAACACCGAACTAGCAGTTACTTATATCAATAATCATCAACAAGTATTTACCGTTACTAGTGCTTATGTTTTTAATTGTACTTACTCTAATATAAACAGTGTCTTAGCTAATTCTCATCTCAATACTATTCCTCTCAAACATGAATTTACAGAAATAGCTTTAACTCAAGTAACAGATACTTTGCAAAATTTAGGTATCACCATAGTTTGTGGACCTTTTTTTTCTTTGATGCCTTTTCCCCTCCGTAACTTACATAGTTTCACACACGTTCGCTACACTCCTCACTGTTACTGGCAGGATCATGATGATTATAGCTATGCCAACGAAACAATTTATCAGGAAACCCCACGTCAAAGCCAATATTACTATATGCTTAAAGACGCTATGCGTTATCTACCGATACTATCAGAATGTGAATATAGAGAATCACTGTGGGAAATCAAAACAGTTTTACCCCAAAGCGAAACGAATGATAGTAGACCAATTCTGTTTAAGCAGGATTCCCAATTACCCAACTTAATCTCGGTTCTAGGTGGTAAGATTGACAATATTTATGATGTATTTGTAGAACTAAAGCAATTATTTAAATTAGAGTAAGTAGTCAATGCCAAGTAATGACTGTTTGGTTTCTGTAATTCTTCCCATGAGTGGTGAAAATATCGAAATTGAGGTAGTGGTTAAAGACATTATCACCATTTTGCAAACTAACTATAGATTTTATGAATTAATTATTGTCAATGACGGAACATCAATCAATATCAACACGACTATTACTCCTATTTTACAAACCTATCCGGGAATAAGACTACTTAATCTTTCCCGCCAATTTGGTGTAGAAGTAGCCATATCCTCAGGCTTAGATACAGCGATTGGGGATGTAATAGTAATCATGTTACCTGGTTATGATCCTCCTGAATTGATTCCTCAAATAGTAGAATCTTGTTTATCAGGAAATCATATTGTCATTGGGGTGTGTGGCGATCGCCGGGGGGATCCTTGGTGGTTAAAAATTGGCGCCTCTGGTTTTTATTTCTGTTGTCATCAATTATTTAACATACCTATAGTTAAAAATGCTACTGAACTTCGGGCCCTAAGTAGACAAGTAGTCAATGCCATTACACAAGTACCAGACAACTACTGTTACCTACGTCTACTGGGTAACTATATCGGCTATCAAACTCAAATATTGACCTATACTCCCTATCGTGGATTGAGAAAGCGTCAAACAAGAAATATATTTGATTTAATTAACTTAGGATTAAAAATTATTTTTATGAATTCGGCTAACCCCTTGCGACTAGCTAGTTATTTAGCCTTAGTAGCGAGTTTATTTAATTTACTGTATATGGTTTATATAGTGTTAGTCTATCTATTGAAAGATAAAGTTGCCGAAGGTTGGGTAACCATCTCGATGCAAAATGCGGTAATGTTTTTTTTAATTTCTCTAATTTTAGCCATACTATCGGAATATATAGGGTTATTAATCGCTAAATCCCGAGGTTGGGCTAACTATTACGTAGCTTCAGAAAAAAATAGTTCTGTACCAATCATACCGGAAAATAAACAGAATATTGTTCATGACTCCCAAGATTTAAATATATAGAAACCAAATGAATAGTTACAGTGATTTAGATTCCACAAACATAGAAGAATGGGAAATTCCCCACTACCAAGTTGACAAGATTCTCCCTCGTCAACATCAATACTGTGTCTGTATATTTGTTATCAACGAAGGAGAAAAAATTAGGAAACAACTAACTAAGATGAAAGACTTAGCCTCCTGTGTAGACATCATCATCGCTGATGGAGGTAGCAATGATAACTCTCTAGACTTAGAATTCTTAGCCAGTGTCAATGTATCTACCCTCTTAACTAAGCGAGACAGTGGTAAATTAAGTAGCCAAATGCGTATGGCTTTTGCCTATGCCTTACAACAAGGATATCAAGGAATTATCACCATTGATGGCAACAACAAAGACGATCCTACAGCCATACCTAATTTTATCTCAAATTTACAACAAGGTTGGGATCATCTGCAAGGGTCACGTTTTATTCCAGGAGGAAAGGGAATCAATACACCTAAGCTAAGATATCTAGGAATTAGACTTATTCATGCGCCTCTTATTAGTCTTGCTGCTGGCAAAATCTATACAGATACAACTAATGGGTTTCGGGGTTATAGTCGTCGTTTCCTCTTAGATAAACGTGTCAATCCCTTTAGAGAAGTTTTTAACGCCTATGAATTACATTATTATTTAGCGATTCGCGCCTGTCGTTTAGGGTATAGAGTTAAAGAATTACCTGTAACTCGTCAATACCCTTTTAATCAAGCGATTCCTACCAAAATTAGCCCCATTCGTGGTAATTTACAAGTTTTAATTACTCTTTTTCAAGCCTGTTTACATCAGTTTAATCCACCACTTTCTTAACTTATACCAAATCCGACATATAAAACCCTGTTATTATCAATCAATGTGTTTGTAGTAGGGCTTTAGCCCTATAATATTTGGGAGTTCATTAAGAAAGTTTAAGTATTTATAGAAAGCTTTTTTATTTTATACTTGAATTTTGCTAACCAACCTCAATATGACTAAAAAACTGTTCAAATCTCAATCTTTATTAATAATAGTAGCAGTTACTACCACCCTAATTTCTATTTTTTTAATAGCTAGTTATCACCAGTTTAACTTAGATTATCTTCCCTATAACGGTGCTTTTCAATCTTTTAACCCCGTGCGAAGAATTTTATCAGGAGAAATTCCTGGTCAAGATTTTAATCCCTATTTAGGTTTAGGTCCAACTTATCTTAATTATTTTTTTACTTTTGGGTTAGGTAAAAATTTTGCAGCTTCTCAATTTAGTATTTATTTTTTATCTTTATTGCTTCACTATTTAGTCTTGTTAATTTTATTGAGATTGGTAGAAGTAAAACTTGAATGGTCTATAATTATAGCTTCAACAACTTTAATAGTTTTAACTTTTGTTTTTCAAGAATACTATTTTGTTAATGAAATTGTCGGACCTGGTAATAGTAATTTAAACTTTCGCTTTTTTTTATCTTTCTTAACATCTATAATTGTCTTCTTGATTCTGAGAATTTCGCCTAAATCAATCTTTACTTACTTTAGTCTAGGAATTTTAACAGGTATACAAATTTTTTGGTCTAATGATTATGGTATCCCTAGCACTATTAATTTATTAATTTTAATCTTGATTTGGCTATTTACAGTTGATAAGCAAAAAGTAATAACTAAACTAATAATTACCTTAACAAGTGCTATAGTCAGTTTTTATGGCGGTGGAACTTTATTTACTGGTAATAGTCTCCAACTCTGGCTAAAAGATAATTTTACTGGCGTTGCTAATGACCAATTTTGGTATTTTTTTTGGTTTACTGGTAATAATAAGCTTTTTTCTTTGTCTAGTTTTAGTCAACATCTGTATCTAATTGGATTTATAGTTATCAGTTGTCTAGCTTTAGGAGTTATCTGGCAGCAAGGTTATCAAAAAGAGCATAAAATCTCTTACTTACTCCTAGGCTATCTCAGTAGCAATACAATCATGGCAGGATTATTATCTTCTCTGGGTGGCACTTTGAGTGTGCGTTATTTTCTCCCCAGTGTTTTTGTGAGTTTTTTTACTATTTATTTGGCAATTAAATTACTATATTTACAGTCTCTATCTATAGGAAAATTATCTAAATCAGCAACAAAGATAATTTTAGTTATACTGTTATGTTTTTATAGCTATAGTTTGACTATAAATTATCAACGCACGATAATTAAAGCTAAACAAGAAAAAACAGAATTTATCAAAGTGCCAGAATTAGGAGGTTGGTTACCACCAAAATGGCAGGAGACTGTGTCTATAGGTAGACATCTGAGGGAAGAGTTAAAAGATAAACCAGTTAATCGAAGAATACTATCAACCTATTCTAGCAGTTTAGATGCGATCGCCAATTCTTTTAATCCTACTGGTATTGATTATATTATCCATGCTTTAGGGAGTGAAAGTCGGCAACAATATCTAGAAAGCTTCGCTAAAATGCAACCAGAGTATATAACCACCCTTAGAGAAGATTATACCCCCTGGGAAACTTGGGCAATACGTAGCAATTGGTGGTTTTATCGAGAGTTTCTCCCTAATTATCAATTAGTAGAAGTAACGTTTTATAATCTCATTTGGAAGAAGAAACTCAAATCAATTAACCACAACTATCCTGCTGTTACCTGTCAAATTACCCAAAAACAAGACAACTTGATACAGTTAACCCTTGATACTTCTGTCAATCTCCAGGAAAACCCAGATATTTACTACTTAGATTTAGGCTTAAATTATGATTTAAACTTCCCTCAGTTATTCAAACCCCGTGGCTTAGTTAATGTTATCGAAGTAAAAACACCTCAAATCAAAGATATTGGTATTCCTGGTAACCATAGTTATGGAATACCTCCCACTCATGAAAATTGGCATATTCCAGTAGCATATAAAATTGGTACTCCATCAATTATTTATCTTAAAGCTTATCCAGAAAATTCAGCTCAATTAAGAGTAAAATCCTGTGAAGCTAAAATAATGATTCCTGCTAAAGCATTTTCTCTATTTTAAAATTAGAAGTAAAGAATATCTGAGTTTGTACAATGATTAAATCTGCTTTAATTGGTTATACAGGATTTGTCGGGAGTAATTTAGCAACTCAAAGACAATTTACCCATTTATATAACTCTAAAAATATCCAAACCATTGTTAATCAGGAGTTTGATTTGGTAATTTGTGCTGGAGTATCAGCAGTCAAATGGTTAGCTAATCAAAAACCCCATGAAGATTGGCAGAATATCTCTAACTTAATTAACTGTTTACAAACTATCTCAGCTAAACAGTTTGTGTTAATTTCTACCGTTGATGTTTACGCTAATCCTATTGATGTGGATGAAACGACGCCTATAGATTTAGAAAACTTACAATCCTACGGAAAACATCGACGCCAATTAGAGTTATTTGTGCAGGATAATTTTAACTCTCTAGTGGTGAGATTACCCGGATTATTCGGCAAAGGCTTAAAAAAGAATATTATTTATGATTTACTAAATAACCATAGAGTAGATAAAATTAATCTAGATAATATATATCAGTTTTATTTTCTAGATGACCTTAACCGAGACATAGAAATAGCCACAAATAACAACTTAAGTATAATCAATATAGCTACCGAACCAATATTAACTCAAACAGTAGCAGCAGAAATACGGCAATCTCCAATTAATAATGCCATAGAGACAACTCTTGTTACCTATGATATGAAAACTAAGTATAGTAAATTGTGGCAGGCTTCAAAACCAGGATACTTGTATACAAAGACAGAAATCTTAGGAAAATTGAGAAAATTTGTTAAGAAATATACCAATCACTAAAACTGATGATTACAATAAGTGAAAATTAGTATAGTAGAAATATGAATAAATTAGTGAAAAAAATAAAGATTTTGCTACCAGTGGCGATCGCCACCCTACTAGTTATAATAATAACCAATTCATCACCAGTAACAAGTCAAGAATCTCCAGAGATAGAAATACTGGCACCCTCAGATATTGTAGGAGGGGATGGGTTTGGCTTGTCTGTAGCAGTGAAAGATAAGTATGGGTTAGTAGGTGCGCCGTATCATGACGATGGTGTTGCTGATAATGGTGCTGTTTATTTATTTGATTTAGAGAGAAACGAAGAAATAGGAAAACTGACGGCTATAGAAACAGAAAAAGGAGGCTTATTAGGATATGCCGTTGATTTGAGCGATCGCTATGCCTTAGTTAGTCAACCATATAGTGATGCGATAGCAAAAGATGGAGGTGCCGCCTATTTATTTTCTCTAACTACTCAAACTAGAGGAGCAATACCCTTAAAAGTAGAAGATATACAACCAGGAGATTTATTTGGCTATGCTGTAGCCTTAAGTGATAATTATGCCTTAGTGGGAGCACCCTATCAAGATGTAGAAGGGGAAGATAGTGGTGTAGCTTATCTTTTTGATGTAATTACTAAAAAACAATTATATAAATTTCAACCTAGAGATGCGGCGGCGGGTGATTTATTTGGCTACTCAGTAGCCCTTACTGATAAATACGCTATAGTTGCTGCTCCCTACAAAGACCAAATTGGTGTAGATAGTGGTGTTGTTTACTTATTTGACTTAATTACTGGAGAAGAAATAGCCAAAATCTTTCCCAAAGATGGAGGCAATGTGGGTGACTTATTTGGAGTAGGTATATTACCGTTAGAATCTTCCCAGCAACAAGTATTAATTGGTGCTCCCTACCGAGATTCCCTAGGTATAGATAGTGGCACTGTTTACCTATTTGACTTAACCACAGAAGAATCCCTGGCAAAAATAATACCCGGAGATTTAGCCGCAGGAGATGTATTTGGGCAATCTCTAGCTATGTTTAATGGTGATGTGTTAATTGGTGCTAATTATCAAGATGATGACGCTGTAGATAGTGGTGCCGTATATATAATTAGCCTCAGTGACTATCAAGAAATAGCAAAAATTAGACCCGCAGAGCCTGAAGCAGGTAGCAGAATGGGTTATGCTGTAGCAGGAGATAGTAACTATGGTCTAATTGCCGCTCCCTACTCAGATAAGTTTGGTGTAGATAGTGGTGTTGTTTACTTAATTAACAAATAAGTCAATGAAAATAGCTATTTCTAACCTAGCTTGGTCAACCTCAGAAACCGATTTAGTAGCACAATTGTTGCACCAATCTTCTATAAAAGGTGTAGAAATTGCTCCCGGGAAAATTTGGAGTCATCCTATCGAGGTTTCCTCAACACAAGCTCAAGAATATCGAAACTATTGGCTAAGTTATGGTATAGAAATTGTTTCTTTGCAATCACTGTTATATGGTAAAAATTTAACTATTTTTGAGAGTGAAGCACAGAGACAAGATACCCGTAATTATTTAGCTAAAATAATAGAATTAGCAGCAAAACTAGAAGCAAAGGTATTAGTATTTGGCTCTCTCAAAAACCGCCGGGTAGGTAATCTCTCTCCTAACATAGTTCAAGAAATTGCTGTAGAGTTTTTTGACTATTTAGGAACAGTTGCTGATCAATACGGTATTAAGTTTTGTATAGAGCCTAATCCGGCAGCTTATAATTGTGATTATATCAATACCTCTCAAGAAGGATATCGTCTAGTAACTAAAGTTAACAATCCTGGTTTTGGTTTACATCTCGATGCCGCTGGTATGACTCTAAGTCAAGAAGAAATTGCCCCTGCCTTAGAGCAAGTATTACCACAACTGTGCCATTTTCATATTAGCGAACCTAATCTACAAGTAATTGGTAGTAGTGGGCAAGTAAATCATCAACTATTTGGGCAAACTCTGAAACTTCTTAACTACTCAGGATGGGTATCTATAGAAATGCTTGCTCAAAATCAAGATAACAATTTAACTAATATTCACCAAGCCCTTAGAATTGCTAAACAATATTATGAATGAAGAATGGGCGAATGAAGAATTGAGTGGTTCTATTCTTCTTGACAAGTATCTGGTGATTGAGTTATGATGTTCGTAGGGGGGAACTCGCCCCTATTGTAGTATAATATACCAGGCTTAATAGTTGTAGTAATTAGTCCAATGGGTTAACCTGGGTGTAATGCACAGCTAATTATCTCGTATTAAGAAACTTATCACCGCGAGAGAAAACCTGCTCAAAATTGCCAGCCTTTACCAGTTAATGGTTTGGGGTCACAAATAACTTGTGAAGTGGCGGAGAGCGCCTCCCAATAACTCAAGATTATTGACCACAAAACAGCCTCTAAGGCGCTCTCCGCTTTCGCTGGCAATTTTGAGTAAGTTTATTGCACCCCGCCAAGCGATTCAACAAAAGTCTTAAACTTTATAGTACACAACTATCACTAGTGGGAGACTGAGTTTTTACTGTCACCTTTTGGTATCCCGCTTGACTTAATAAGGATTTAACCACCTCTTGACTTTTTAAATTAGCTTCTTCTAAAATACCTTCGTTGCAAGCGATAGCAACCATACCCTTTAGAGCTTTACGTTGAGCAGAAGTTTGTAATTGGGGGGCCATATCTGGTCCCAAATTCAAAAAGCCACGGTTGTAATGATAAACTTGGGATTGTTGTACATCAATTTTACTATCTAAAATTCGTGGAGGAGGAAGAGTAATTTCTACACCTGTGGCTGAATGACTAATATTTTCTGCCTTTAACTCATCTAAATCTATTCCTGCCCTAACTTCACCATAAGCTAAGTAGAGTAATTCTGTTTTCCCTACTGTAAAATCACCAATAATTCGTTCTGCATTAGCTGGAACTACAGAGCTAGAAGTAAAAATAACCGTATTCAGTTGACTAACCTTGCGTAATTCATTTATAATCAAAGAAGAAATTTCAACTTGAGAGTGTGTGTGGGGGGTCCAATGTTTTCGCCATGAATTCAGCCAAGAAAAGCTAACTTGAGTGATAGCTACCATTAATACTGCTGAAAAGAAACCTAATCTGGAAAATTTGAACCAAAAAGACTTGTGCATTGCCCTTGTATGAAGTAAAACTAATTTAATAAAAATTTTATCTCTTAGTGTATAGAGAAAACATTATTATTGGAATAAAGCAAAATTTATAAATTTTCCCTACCCTACTATTGTAACTGCTGTTAAGGCAAGGATAACCAAATGGTTTTTATGAGTGAAGAAAAAAAATTCTCTTCATTGTCGGAAGAATACTGGTATTGGTACCATCAAGGCAAACGACAAGAAGAAGAAAAAGATTATAATGAAGCAATGGCCTCCTATGAAAATGCCTTGGCTGTTCGCGAAGATGATTACTGGTCTTGGTATCGTCATGCCAATGTATTGTACGCTTTAGAACGTTATGAAGAGGCAATAAAAAGCTTAGATAAAGCCTTACAAATTCGACAAGATGATTATTGGGCTTGGTATCATCGCGGCTGCGTAGCATTAGAAGAACTAGATGACTATGTAGAAGCAATGAATAGCTTTGAAAAAGCATTGTTAAAAAAACCCAATGACTATTGGGCATGGTATAGACGCGGAGACGCATATCGCCATCTAGGAAGATATGCAGAAGCAGTAAACAGTTATGACCAAAGTTTAACAATTCATCCCTATGATTATTGGGCATGGTATAGACGCGGAGATGCTTTACTAAGAAGCAAACAATATCAAGAGGCAATTGAAAGTTATCGAGAAGCTTTAAAAACAGACTCAAAAGCTTTTTGGACTTGGTATAAGTTAGGAGATGCTTATCGTTACGTAGAAAATCTAGAAGAGGCAATAGCTAGTTATCAAAAAGCCATAGATATAGTACCAGATGATGAATATGCTTGGTATAATCAAGCTTGTTGTGCCGCTAAAACTCAACAAATAGATTTAGCTATAGACTGTCTCAAAGAAGCAATTAGCCTGAATGAAGAAAATAGAGAATTAGCTAAAACTGATCCCGATTTCGCCTCTTTGAGAGCAGACAAATTCTTCCTAGCAATAATCGAAAGTTAAATTCCAAATCGGTAATTAATATACCCACTGAAAATTTAAAATTTAGTGGGATACAATTCTAGCAACATAGCACAAAAATTGATATATAGCATTACATGGGTATAAATTCAAAAATGAAGGTAAATGAACGAGATTTATCAGCCATAAAAACGCAAACTTTCGGAAGTTATAAAGTAAATGCTAACCTTTGATCAACTTTGGGAACTATTAATCACCCAAGATGAAAGCGTACAAATTGAAGCAAAAAAAGCCTCAAATATTGGGAAAAGTTGCTTAGAGACAATTTGTGCATTTGCCAATGAAACTGGTTTAAATGGAGGATATTTAATCTTAGGAGTTATTGCGCCAGAAAATAGCGAAACTAAAGAATATGAAATTATAGGAATTGACGAACCTGATAAAATTCAAAGAGATCTAACCAGTCTTTGCTGCCAGAAATTTAATATTACTATCCGTCCTAAAATTCAACTTGCTACTAAAGATAATAAAACTATCATTATTGCTTATATCCCTGAAGCACAACCGACTGAAAAACCTGTTTATCTCCAAGCGACAGGATTGCCTAAAGGAGCATTTCGTCGTATTTCTTCAGGGGATCATCGTTGTAATGATAATGATTTGCAAGAACTCTATCAAACACGTCAATCTATAAGTTATGACACCACACCAATAACAGAAGCAACATTAGATGACTTAGATCCTAATGCTATTCAAGCCTATAGACAAGCCAAAGCTAATTTAAAACCCAATGCACCTGAATTAGATTACTCTGACCAAGACTTACTCTATTCTCTTAACGTCATCAGTAAACAAAATGGGAATTATTGTCCTACTATCGCAGGATTATTACTATTTGGCAATACGATAGCTTTACGGCGTTATTGTCCACTACATCGGGTTGATTATATCTTAATTGAAGGAACAGAATGGATTGGCGACTATCAAGATAGATACCAAACCATTGAAATTCGAGAACCATTACTTTTAGGTATTCCTCGAATGGTTACATACGTTTTAAACGATTTACCCAACCGTTTTGGACTTGCTGAAGATAGTGTTCAACGTCAAGAAATTCCTCTGATTCCTCGTAAAGTGATTCGGGAAGCGATTGTTAATGCAGTGATGCACCGAGATTATAGAAAACGTAGACCTATACAAATTATAAAATATTCAGACAGACTAGAAATTCATAACTGTGGTTACTCTCTAAAACCGCTTCTAAAAATCTACTCAAATTTACTCAAACAGCAAAATAAGACAGAAAAAAGTCAGCGGTGTATCTTTTGCTATGTAAAGTGTTTTTATTCCTTGCCAATTACTCGGTACTCTACACGTACATGTGTAGACTCAATAGTTGGCTTGACCTTACATACCCAGTTAGGGTAAACTTCGATACGATAAAAGGTATTCCTCTTTATGTATCCAAGTTCAGCTTTCAATAGTTTATTCAGTTTATAATACGCGCGCCATAGATGTGCCCTATCCCTCACAGATAAAGCAGTCTTGATGGTCTGCGGTAATCTTTCACTTAATCTCATCCCTCTTCTACCAATAACCATAGCTGCCGCTACACCACTATTCAATCCGTACATTCTCATATATTTAACCATGCCAATCAAAGAAGTGTATTGAGAGGCTACTTTTTTTATTTCTACACCTCTATTAGCGGCAATAGAGGCTAAAATCTTAAAAAACGAGTTATATCCCCAACTACTCAACATCCGACTATATTTCTTGTTAGTCTCTCTTAAAGATTGTTTTTTACGAGAAAAGTCTAATTTTTCGTGAACAATTGGCTTTCTCGTTTTTAGGGATAAATCCACTAGAAATAATGATGCTTTGACAAATTGCGCTTGTGTCTTACCTTTACTAGAATTACTTTGTAATGAAATAGACCCATGTTTAACTAAATTACCATCAAAATCTAATTCAGCCCAATCAATAGATGATGGATTTAAGTCTAAACTAATTACTCCTAAATTGGCAGTATTAGTCTCAACAGGAATTGTGGTTGGGGTGAATTGGACACAAGCATTCCA
>NZ_JALKVM010000229.1:0-1978 GCF_057440575.1 Johannesbaptistia floridana | reverse complement strand
TTCTGTCTTATTTTGCTGTTTGAGTAAATTTGAGTAGATTTTTAGAAGCGGTTATCAGGTTGCGGCAAAACATCATTTTTGCAAGCAGGACTTTTACCAATGCTTAATCAGGAGACTTCTGATTATCGGGGAATCTATATTCGTTTCTTTGATGAAGCACCTTTATTGACCATAAAAAGTGCCATAGCAAAGCAATTAGCAATTCCCCTCAACAGCTTGCCCTCAATCCCTGAATCTGAAAACCAAAACTATCAAAGATATTTTCTGCAACTGCTAGAAAAAGCAGTGGAAGCCACAGATAAAACAATAATCCTATTTTTTGATCAATAGCAAACTAAAATCATTATTTCTATACGTTCAGATTTGTACTATAATTGTGCTGAAATACAAGATAAATTGGGATGTGCCCTGGGACCTCAACAAATCTTTAGGCTGCAAAAATTGACACCAGAGGCAGCTACCAAAGTACTAGAGGTGATCGCCGAAACGGAAAAAATACCCTTTGATACCAATTTCGTAACTCAGTTAAGCAGAGATGAGTTAGCTAGTTCAGAAGATGGGTTAATTTCTCCTGTAGACATACAGATTTTGGCTTGGATGATCGCAGGTCAAAATGCTTCAGAATCACATAGTTTTAATCGTCATGCTTTTCAAAAATTTGGAGGTGTAGATGGATTACTGAGTCGCTTTTTAGAAAGGGCTTTAACTGCTAGAATCATTCCCTCTAAGCGTCAAGCTGCTGTAAAAGTATTAGTCGCCCTCACTGATATTAACCAACAAGTTCGGGCTGGAGTATTTACCCTTAGGAAATTAGAAGCTAAATTGGGAGACACTCTCAAACCACAGGAAGTTAGAGAAGCAGTCACTTGGTTAGAAAGAAGTGATGTGCGTTTAATTACTCCTGTTAATAAACAGGAAAATATAGGATATGAACTAGCTCATGAACGCTTAATTCCAGCGATTATACATCAATTTGGCAAAGAATTATCTAGCGCAGATAAAGCGAATCAACTGTTAAATCGTCGTGTCAACGAATGGCGAGGTAATAATCGTGATTCTCGTTACTTACTGCGATGGCGAGAGATTTGTCTAATTAAAAAACAAAAACCCTATCTAATTTGGGGAAATAATCGGCGTGAAAAGGAAGAATTACTCAAATTAAGCCAACGTCGGATTTATAAATGCTTAGGATTGATGATCTCTATAGTCATGGTTATTTCAATGGGTTTTATCTGGCTACAATTCTACCCTCAGGGACAAATACAAAGAGTGCGTTGGGACATCAGTAATCCCCTAACAACTCCTCTAAATAGAGTTAACGATTCAGTAGCTTCTGAAGCTGCCTTGGCAATTGCCAAAGAGGGAAACTGGCAAAAAGCTTTTAAACTCTTGGAAACTTATGTGCAGAATAATCGAGATAAAGCTGATTTTGTAGAGAAGTTTACAAATATTGTTTCTCGACAAAACACAAATCAGGTTGAACAAAAACTCCAAAAGTCTCTAAAAATTGTTAAAACAACTATCAATGACCCCTACTACCAAAGCGAAGCTCTCAGGGAGATCGCCTCGGCCTACATAGAACTAGAAGAGACAGAAGCAGCAGTGAAAGTCTTAGAAGAGGCTTTAACTATTGTTAAAACTATCAATGACCCCTACTACCAAAGCGAAGCTCTCAGGGCGATCGCCTCGGCCGTAAGTGAACTAGAAGACACAGAAGCGGCAGTGAAAGTCTTAGAAAAGGCTTTAACTATTGTTGAAACTATCAATGACCCCAACGCCCAAAGCGAAGCTCTCAGGGCGATCGCCTCGGCCGTAAGTGAACTAGAAGACACAGAAGCGGCAGTGAAAGTCTTAGAAGAGGCTTTAACTATTGTTGAAACTATCAATAACCCCTTCTTCCAAAGCCAAGCTCTCACGGTGATAGCCTCGGCCGTCAGTGAACTAGAAGAGACAGAAGCGGCAGTGAAAGTCTTAGAAG
>NZ_JALKVM010000228.1:0-1986 GCF_057440575.1 Johannesbaptistia floridana | reverse complement strand
CTTGCGCCCTTTCCCAGAGGCTTGCGCCCTTTCCCAGAGGCTTGCGCCCTTTCCCAGAGGCTTGCGCCCTTTCCCCGGGGCTTGCGCCCTTTCCCCGGGGCTTGCGCCCTTTCCCCGGGGCTTGCGCCCTTTCCCAGAGGCTTGCGCCCTTTCCCAGAGGCTTGCGCCCTCACCTCACATCTTCCACCAGTACTTATGTACTAAATTAACCTCAGAAAAAGTTAATTTCTCTTTCGCCTAAAATCGCATCAGGAGAACAAAAATACTGAAGACGCCTTTAGGGTCAACAAATTTTAAAGGGCGATCGCATTAATTCTTTAACTCATTACTTCAAAACTTCTTTCACTTCAAAACTCATCTAACGGTGCGTTACGGGCTTCGCACGCTTCACACCCTACAACTTATGTACTAAATTAACCTCAGAAAAAGTTAATTTCTCTTTCGCCTAAAATCGCATCAGGAGAACAAAAATACTGAAGACGCCTTTAGGGTCAACAAATTTTAAAGGGCGATCGCATTAATTCTTTAACTCATTACTTATTACTTATTACTTCAAAACTCATCTAGCGGTGCGTTACGGGCTTCGCCCTAACACACCCTACTAATACTACTCATACTACTACTTTTTTATCTCCCCGAGACAATCTAATAACACAGAAGAGATACGACTAGAGGCGCCAGTAGTACCAAAACGTTCTAACCCATTTTCACGACATTTAACTAAATATTCTTTATCTGCGAGAGTTTCTCCCACTCTTACGGCGGCAGCTTTTAAAATAGCAGGATTCGCAGGTTCAGTACCAATAGTTTGGGCGGAGATTCCTAGGAGTCTGGTTTGGGCTTCGGCGAACTTATAGGTAAACTGAGGACCATTGCCGGGTATTTGAATAACTGGTTTACCTAAAGCCACGGCTTGGTCTACAGCTAATCCTGCCATACCAATAACTAAATCACAATTATAAACAATATCATTAAAAGCATCTGAATAACAGATAACTTCTACAGCAATCTGTTTTTCTCCTAAATAACAAGTTAATTTGCCTTGATGATGTTCCCATCCTTCACTAGTAGCAATCTCTGATAATTGATTCATCACACCGGGTACTAAAGCGGCGCGAAAGTTTGCCTGTTGTTGTTGAGTTAGTTGGACAATTTCTTTAACTAACTGTAACTGAAGACGAAAATTACGCACGGCTTCAGCAATCCGTGAACCTGGTAATAAGGCAATTAGAGGTAATTCTGGAGTTAGTTGTAAATCTTTCCCACTGGGTATAAGTCTATCTAAAGATGGTATACCACCAAACTGAACTTTAGTTAAACCTTGTGCTTGCAAATCTTTAGCTGTATAGATGTCTCTAGTAAAAACAGTTTGACATCGAGGTGAAGAGAAAATCTGCCATAGTAAAAAACCGAGATTGAGTTTACCTTCGTAGAGACTCGATAAACAAGAAATAAAAGAAACAAAGGGTAGTTTAGTTAAATAAGCAAAAGATTGGCTAACAATATCACCTGTAGCCATAATTAAATCGCAATTAGGCGCATAGGCCAAAACTGCCTGTAGTTGTCGCCAAGTTAAACCAACTAATCCTGATTGAATATCTTTAACTAAGTGAAGAGGATTCATGTAGAAGAATCCACCAGAAGGCATGGTTTGAGTTGGTCCAATAATTGGTATATCCAAGGCCCGGTAAGCTTTCCCTTCACCTACTAGGGGCATTGCTACTATTTTAGTGGCAGGAGACATTTCCTGTAGTCTTCTAATTACATAAGAGGAGTGATTGTCCTCACCATGACCGTTACTGATAAATAAAATTTGCTTAGACACTTACTAATTTATGGTAATCTCATCTTTTTAATTTATTTTATATGTTTTTTAAGTATTTGCTTTAGCTTGTAGGTTGGGCCGGGAGATAACCCAACAAACATGAGTAATGAGTAATGAGTAACGAGTAACGAGTAATGAGTAAGAAGGTAGCCTGTACGTAG
>NZ_JALKVM010000227.1:0-12615 GCF_057440575.1 Johannesbaptistia floridana | reverse complement strand
GCGCAAGTATGAGCCCCACAAGGGCGCAAGTATGAGCCCCACAAGGGCGCAAGTATGAGCCCCACAAGGGCGCAAGTATGAGCCCCACAAGGGCGCAAGTATGAGCCCCACAAGGGCGCAAGTATGAGCCCCACAAGGGCGCAAGCCTTGCGCCCCACAAGGGCGCAAGCCTTGCGCCCCACAAGGGCGCAAGCCTTGCGCCCCTACTACTAATTACTGTATGCGATCGCCATAACTTAGCTTAAAGCAATAATACTATATAATTCCGAGAAAAAATTCATTTTTGTGATGGCTATACCAAATCTTAGTTATAAAACCCAGTGATAATCATTGTATGAGTTTGTAGTAGGGCTTTAGCCCTATCAAACTTAGAAACCTTACCAGTAAGCTCTAATCTTTTCTGTATCTTTCGGATGTAGACAGTGGGCTCCCTAAGGAAGAGGTTAAGGGATAAAAAACTTTATTTATTGCTACCTTGATTTTAAGTTTGTATCCCGTCAGCTTTTGGACCTTTAGTCCAACTACGAACCTGGTTTTTTACTTTAACCGCTAATACTGGCGCCCTCATTTATTATGCTACTCCTAATTACTGTAGGCTATCGCCATAACTTAGCTTAAAGCAATAATACTATATAATTCCGAGAAAAAATTCATTTTTGTGATGGCTATACCAAATCTTAGTTATAAAACCCAGTGATAATCATTGTATGAGTTTGTAGTAGGGCTTTAGCCCTATCAAACTTAGAAACCTTACCAGTAAGCTCTAATCTTTTCTGTATCTTTCGGATGTAGACAGTGGGCTCCCTAAGGAAGAGGTTAAGGGATAAAAAACTTTATTTATTGCTACCTTGATTTTAAGTTTGTATCCCGTCAGCTTTTGGACCTTTAGTCCAACTACGAACCTGGTTTTTTACTGGGGTATATAAACCGGATTTAGGATTGATTAATTTTTAAGGGGGCAATTGTTTTTAATTATGTGAATAATTAAGCTTGGATAAAACGAGCAAAGATATCTCTATTAGTCATAGTATTATCTTGAGTAAAATAAGAACTATGAGCACAAGGAAGATTATAAGTCCCCAGAAAACCACGGCGACAACCAACAGGTTCTAATTGCAAAAATTCTTCATCCACTTCAAATTTATCACCTAAAAGGCCGCCCACAATATCCCCTTTAGCATCTAAATTAATCCAGCGATCAACAAAAACGGGACGACGACCATCTTTATTTTCCTTGCGTAATGATCCATAAACAGGTCCAATGGATAAGGCACTGCCTACGGTAAAAAAGTTATTAATACGTCCCGAGAAGGATGATTGTTCTAATTCCCGTAAGCCTTCGTAAGCAACTACTGTTCCCCAACTGTGGGAAATAATATCTATGTATGCGTTCTGCAATAGTAAGGGTTGCACTACTTTAGTAAATCGGTCAATAATATTTTGGCGCATATTCGGATTAATCATGTAAATTAAAAAATCATCAAAAGAAAAGCCTCCACCACGTTCTGTAACTAAGTTTGTACCTTGACGAACTGCTTGACCACCACCCCTTGCTTCGGCAATCATTTGTTTTTTTCGTTCTTCTAAAATCAAGTTAATTTGTTGGCGCAATTGTTCTTCTTCAGGGGTTTTGACTAAAGCACGAGATGTTTGATTAACTAGATCACTCCAAAGCACTTCCCAGCGCGTATCCTCTAATGTTCCATCGCCAAAAATTGAGGAAACATAGGATTTTAAAGAATTCCACCAATCATTAGAATAACCAGGCAAATGAGTACTAATGCCATGAACATAAACTAAATAGCGATCGCGGACTTGACGGGAGGTAATCGCTTTTGTTTCTATTGTTGAAGGGGTTGAAACACTTAGTGTATCTAATAATTTCATGTAAGCTTCAATCAACAGTTTTTGGTTATCGGGAGTTAGATTTGTCATATTTTTAGGGTAGGGGATAGTTGTGGTTATAGGAGGTTTGCTAGTTAAAAAGACGGAATTGCTACGGGATTTCCCTTCATGTTGAGGTTCTTGAAAAAACCTATTTTCTTTGAGGGTTTCTGTAACAATTTTAATGGTTTCTTGAGATCCTAAATTGGGTTTTTTTCGCAAACTTTGACAAAAATAGTAAGTAAATGCGCCGTGGAAATCGCCATCAATATAAGGTGATCAACGCCTAACGGCATCTAAGGTTAAAACACAAATGTTTGTATTGTTAATACTCTAAAATTAGCATGTGATCAACGCCTAACGGCATCTAAGGTTAAAACACCAAGAAGATAACAAAACAATGAGCGGACTAAGTTTGGTGATCAACGCCTAACGGCATCTAAGGTTAAAACACAATAACAGTTTTACCATAGGTGACTAAATTGAAATGTGATCAACGCCTAACGGCATCTAAGGTTAAAACACGAAACTAAAATAGCCACAATAAAATCATTACTGTGTGATCAACGCCTAACGGCATCTAAGGTTAAAACACTGTTGTCAAAACTATTGTTGTTGAAGCCAACGATCAGTGATCAACGCCTAACGGCATCTAAGGTTAAAACACATTTCAAGTAAAAACTAGATTTGTTGCACCACCTGTGATCAACGCCTAACGGCATCTAAGGTTAAAACACATTAGAAAGTCTACCGTTATTACATCTTGGAACATGTGATCAACGCCTAACGGCATCTAAGGTTAAAACACTGGCCTTGCGGTAATTGGCAACCGCTCGATGAGAAACCGTGATCAACGCCTAACGGCATCTAAGGTTAAAACACAGCGACGGCTGAAACCGATAACTAGTGATAGCCTCTACTTAATTTTACAAGCACCTCAGGAAAATAGTTAGTAATTTGATAATTATTAGCAAACTTCATTGAATTTTGTTGCCTGAAAGCATTAACTGATAAGAATTAGAGAGTTTTGCAAGCACCTCAAAGCACTTATAAATCGCTGAAACCCAGAGCTAGTCTGAATTAGAGACAGTTTATCTGTTTAAAACAATTAAACAATCAGAGGTGCTTGCATTTTTACACCAAAAGCAAAAAATAATTAGGGCTTGCTGAATAAATCTAAAACTCTGATTTGGTATAGGTTTGAGCTGGTTTTAAACTGCAAAGTAGAGGCGCTAATACTGGCGCCCTCATTTATTATGCTACTCCTAATTACTGTACGCGATCGCCATAACTTAGCCCAAATAAATAGTACTATTGTACTAAATATCCCTGATGAATAAAAGGGTTTTTGACTCCATATCTCCTTTACCATAATATAAAGTAATCTTTGAAAACTAAATTAATTCTCTGATGGAAGAAAAGATAGAATCACCCTTTGTGGTTGAAGGAGGAGATCCCTCGTCTCCAGTTAACGAAGATATAGATCCTTTGGTTCGTGAAGTTAACTTCGCTATAATTGGCAACGGTGGATTAGAATCTGATAACCTTTCTCAAAGGTATGATGATGATACTAATAAAAATCTCTGGTTAGTCCTTCACGGTTGGAATAGTAATTATGATAACTTTGTACCTTTAGCAGAAACTGTAGCCAAGGCTAAACCAGAAGATATAGTTTTACTCCTAGATTGGGTAGAAGTATCTCACACTGAAGCAGGGGGACAAAGAGGAGGCAACTTTATTGCCGCTAGTTGGATTAGACCTTTAGCAGAAGCAATATATAATAAGTTAGAAGATTGGGGATTTACCTCAGGAGATCGCCTCAACTTGATTGGTCATAGTTTGGGAACTTTACTTAGTAGTGAAATAGCCAAACAATATGAACAGGTTAATAGTATTTTCGCCCTAGATCCCCCTTCTGAAGTAAATAAAATTGTTAACTTAAATAAGTTTTCTAATGGCTATGATTTAGACTTTCGTGAAGATGGTTACAATGATTTAGAAGATACACTAACTCCTTTTCGAGAAGTGGCTGAGTATTCCTTAGGGTTAAATGGGGATCCTAGTGCGGCGGGTAATGAAGATTTTTCTAGTTTTGCCCATGAATCGATTTTAATGAATTTTGGTAAGTTAGTGGATTTTGGTCAAGCCCATGGTATGGTTTTAGAGGTATTTCAAAACTTAATTGATCCAGATCGCGGTAGTATTGCTAATGATATTTTATCTTTGGATCATCAAAACCAAAATTGGCAGCCTGATTCTATTAAAGACAAGCATGAAAGTATTATTTCTGTCGATGAACCAGAGGGGGAACCAGAAAACCCGGGTAATGGATGGCAATCAGAAGAATTACCGGATCCTAACTACTTATTAGCTATTGATGCTGAATCTTCAGTAATTATAGCCTATGGTACTGATCAAAATGATACCATTGACGGGGATCAGTTACTCACTCCTTTTTCTGATGCTGATGACCTCAGTATACAAATAGAAGGAGATCGCGGTAACGATTTACTAATCAACTCACAAGCGACTGAAGAGGAATTTATCAAAGAAAATACCCTAAAAGGGGGAAATGGTGATGATACTTTAATTGGTAATCAACAAAAGGATCAACTATTTGGTAACAAAGGCAATGACCTACTCGAAGGAAAAGAAGGTAATGATTATCTTGATGGTGGTATAGGAGAAGATTCAATTCTAGGGGGAGATGGAGACGATCAATTAATTGGAAAAGATGATTCTGATACCCTCAATGGCGGGGAAGGCGCAGATATTCTCTTAGGAGGATACGGAGATGATTTATATATAGTTGATTCTCTCCAAGATTTCACCCTCAATGAAAAACCCGATGGAGGAGATGATACCATACAATCTTCTGTTAATTGGGCTTTAGGACTAAAAAGCAAAAATATTGAAAATATCATACTTACTAGCGATCGCTTTACCTCTGGTGTTGGTAATCTTCTCAACAACCAAATTACTGGGAGTGATGCTAAAAACCGTCTTAGTGGCGGTAGCGGTAATGACATTTTAGATGGCAAAAGAAGAGAAGATCGCCTCTTGGGTAACGGCGGTGATGATACTTTGATTGGTGGTTTTGCTGATGATTTACTCTCTGGTGGTGCTGGTGAAGATATATTTCAATTTGATAGTATTAGACATGGTATAGATACTATAGTTGATTTTTCTCCCGATGATGATTTAATCTCTATTTCTTCTAGAGGTTTTCTAGGAGGTTTAGATTCTGGATTTTTATCAGAGGAAAATTTTCTTATACTATCCAATGGTGAAAATTTAGACTCTGATTATAGCTTGGGTTTCGTTTATTCTACAGAAGATGGTAGCTTAGGCTATATAGATAGAGAAAATCAAATAGATTTAACTGAGATTGCTATCTTGTCAGAAATTCCTACTTTAGAAGCTGCTAATATTCAAATTATTGCTTAATTAAAGCGATCGCCTATAATACGCGCATCCGATTATAAAATGGTATTTATAAAGAAGCAGGGAATTTAGTTCTTTTCGTTATCAATTAATTGTAACAGAACTGATAAGAGTGGGGCGCAAGCCAAAGGTGGGGCGCAAGCCTTGCGCCCCTACTAAATTGTTATATTGATAAATATTGAAATAATTTGTCAAAAAAAACACCAAAAGAACAAAAGAAAAACAAGTCTTAGTAAAAAGACCTTATCTTAAGCGAGAATGGTGTCAGATTGCAATTCAAAACCCAATTAGAAAAGTGATTGAATCAAATGGAAGAATTCGCCATTGGTGCTATATTCAAGAATTAGGTAAGTATTTGCGAGTAGTAACTTTAGAAGATGGAGAAACCATTCATAATGCTTTTCCAGATCGAAATTTTAAGGTGTAATTATGAAATTTAACTATTATCCTGAAACCGACTCACTGTATATTAATTTATCTGATCAAACGAGTGTTGATTCTCAAGAAATTGCTCCGAATATTGTCATAGATTTTGATGAACATGGTAACTTAGTAGGTATCGATATTGATCAAGCTAGTTTAACGGTTGATCTTACTCGTTTGGAAGCACAATCTTTACCTATTCAATCGGTTAGTTTTATCTAACCTTTAAGGAGAAGAAATAGAGCGATCGCCTAATACGCGCATCCGATTATGAAATGGTATTTATAAAGTCTAGTAGGGTGTGTTAGCGCGGAGCGCGTAACGCACCAAATTATCGAGGATGAAGTCAGAGATGATGGAATGGAAAAATCATCAACAGTATCAGGGGAGATCGCCCCCCTGAACGGTTACGATAATTTTTCAATTCTCTACTCAAACTTCTAGCTCATTTTTCAATAACACTCGATAAACAGCCTCACCTCTAGCTAAGGTCGCTTTTTCTCTTTCTGTCGCTACGGGTAAGGGATTAGATTCTAGCCAAGTGTGAGTATAATTTTGTTGAAAATAGGGATGAGACATAAAGCGATCGCACATTTCTTCTGCTACTGACAAAACATCTGACTGAAGATAGACTATACCCCCAGGATTTAAATGCTTAGATAAACTATCTACTAAATCATCTTGAACGATTTTGCGCTTATAGTGACGTTTTTTAAACCAAGGATCTGGAAACTGAATAGTTACATACTGTAATTTTAACTTGGGAATAGAAGTCAAAATTTTTTCTAGATAATTATTAGCATTACCAAACAAAAAGTAGAGATTATCTAACTCTAACTCTTTTGCTTCTCGATTTGCTTCTATTACTAAAGGTTCTCTAATTTCTATCCCTAAATAATTTACATTGGGATTTATTTGTGCTAAAGAAAGTAAAAACTTTCCCCTTGCAGAACCTAAATCCAAATGTATTGGTTTTTCTAAATCATTATATACTAAATTCCAATTAGGGATATTTATAGGTTTTTGATATTTAATACTCAAAGGGTTAACGTGTTGACGAACTCTGACTCTAGCCATTTAAATAACTTTACACTAACTCCGAAATCAACTAAAATTTACACTAGAAAAGATTTTAAACTAAAATATTCATTATGACTGCTAAGTGCCGCTTCGCGATTATTAGCGATCCCCATGTAGGTGTACCAGAAACAATAGTCAAACACCCGGGCCGTTTCCATCTAATTGAAGTTAGTATACCAGCTTTAGAATCTATTTTTAAACATTTAGAATCTTTGGATATAGATTTTTTACTGATGCCAGGAGATTTAACTCAAGATGGAGAAAAACCCAATCATTACTGGTTAAAGAAACGCTTAAGTTGTCTTCCATTTCCCACTTATGTTATTCCTGGGAATCATGATATTGTTCAACCAGAAGCGGACGAAGCAAAAATAGGATTTTTCGATTTTCCTAAATATTATCAACAATTCGGCTACAGTATACCTGGACAACTCTATTATAGCCAAGAAATTCTCCCAGGATTACAGTTAATTGGTTTAAATTCAACTCAATTTACTCCCGATGGTCAACAATTGGGTTGTTTAGATAAGCAACAACTAATCTGGTTAGATAACACCCTCTCTCAACTCTCTGATAAATTGGTTATGGTGATGATTCATCACAATGTAATTGAACACCTACCGAGACAATCTCACCATGAGTTGGGAAAACGCTATATGTTAGCTAATGCTTCTGATTTGAAGCAAATTTTGCGCAAACATGGGGTTAAACTCATTTTTACAGGTCATCTCCACGTACAAGATATAGCTGAGTCAGAGGGGTTAACAGAAATTACTACTGGGTCTATTGTTAGTTTTCCTCATCCCTATCGCCTTATCGATTTAGACTACTCCTCTAGTTTAGGCATCAAACTATCTATTACCTCCCATCGTATCCAAGGGGTACCAGGTTGGGAAAATCTGCAACAACAATCAAGAGAGTGGATGGCACAAAAATCTGAACGCTTTATGCTGAAATTATTAACAGGAGACCCCCTTAATCTTTCTCTGGAAGAAGCTATGCCAATTACCCCCAAATTACGCTATTTTTGGGCAGATATTGCTAATGGAGATGCTACTTTTGACTTCTCTGATTTACCTACTCCTACCCGCATTTTTTTAGAGAACTTTGGCGCTAGAGATGACCAGGGTTATCCTCGGTTAATCGATAATCATGGTACATTAGTACTGTAGTTGTCTAGTTGGAACTTTGACGGAAAATACCAAAGGCTGAAGTATAACCATGGAGAAAGGTAGTATTACCCACTGGTCCAATTTCCCCATTACAGAAAAAACCACCCACGGGAATATCTCTGAGATAGCGGCGCAATAACTCGGAATCGAAATTAGGCGTTCCATATAACCTCTCACCTCGACCAAGACAAGAAAAAATTAAGGCGCCTACGGGGGAAGAGAGTTTATCTTCTTGCTGGACATATTGAGATAGTAACATTTCTAAATCCTCAGCAGAAGTACGCCCGTCTCTAAGATGAAACTGAATTCTTTGACCAGGACGCAGGCGATCGCCAACAGCGATCGCTCCCGAACGAGGGTCTACACCAATGAGATTACGAATGAGAAAATCTCCCTGAGTTAATTCAGATTTAAATTCATCTCTAGCGATGCCTACGAAGAGAGAATTTTGTGCTAATTGGCGATCTTCTTCACTCAAGGTAGAAATTAAATTTTGTAAAACTTTTAAAGGAGGTGCTGTTTCATCTTCTGCCGTTAAGCTAAGAATAATATTGCGTTCTCCTTCGTTGATTTGATAAATATCGCCGATTGGGCGACAACCTTGGGCTACAATAGTTTCTACGACTATTTTACCACTGAGAGCCAAACCAATGGTCCCCTCATTATAAAGATGAGGACCTGTATGATTATCTGAATAATAAAATAGGGTATTAGGAGTTCCCATAGTCCCAGAACTAGCTAAACCACCTATTTTGATTGCTCCAGGATAGGCAAAGTCTAAACCTGCTAATAAGTCATTAATCTTAGCAGAAAAAGGATCCGAAAGAATAATAAAGTTAGGCTGTTGTTGAGGAGATACACCGATTAAATCAATCCATCTTTGAGGACTACTGTCTAAATCAGGTAAATCTTCTCCTTTGAGGTAAAAAGAATGTATCTCTACCTCCGGTAAATTACACACACTTAGGCTAATTGCTGTATTGTCCTCTATTTCTAAAACTTGTTCTGGGGAATTCATGCCCACAATTCCTCCACCACCACAACCAATAATCAAAGGCATAGGTAACTTCTCCCGTAGTAAGGGAATTACTCGGGGATATTCACTCACATAAGCTGAGGCAATAAATAAAATGCCTAAATCCGGTGTCTGTTGTAAAGATTCTTTGACTTTTTCGGCTATCTCTGTCAAAGCTGCTTCTAGAGATGGAAGCGTTGACAAGACATTAAGCCATTTGAGTTGTTTATCCATAATTTTTTTGAGTTTATGACTTTAAATTATTTTAATTTAATTGCAAGGGATATACTCGATTTTAAAAAAAACAGTTAGTATGTATAAGGAATACTGTTAAGATCAAAGAAAAACATAAATAAAGAGGTATCATGAATAACATTAATGAACAGATTGAATTAGAAAGACAACAGGCTAGAAATGTTTGCAGTACTGAAGGAGATAGTTCTGCTGATTGCGCTGCTGCTTGGGATGCCGTAGAAGAATTACAAGCAGAAGCTTCACATCAAAAAGCACAAAAACCAGCTAAAACTAATTTTGAAAAGTATTGTGATGCTAATCCCGACGCCGATGAATGCCGTCTTTATGACGATTAATGATTAATTTAATCATTAATTTAATCATTAATTAAGGATTCAGCCGAAGTAAGGGCGCTTATACTCGCGCCCATGCTTGTATTTCTATCCTTTGGTTAATTTTTCAGGAAATCCTTTAACCACGAATAAATCATCATAGCGCACCACTTCTCCTGTTACTTGTACTGGTTGTGCAACCAAATCCAAAATACGGGAGTTTAGAGAATTTCCTTGTTCATCAACTAGTAGAAAATAAAACACATCTCCTGCTTGATTACGAACTCTCAAAGTAGGAGGTATCCCTCCACTAATACAGCGAACAGCACATTTTAAATGAGTTTTGCCCATTCCTGGATTCATAACGCCTAAATAACATTTGGGGTCAACTATTTCTCCTGTTAAAGTATAACTTCCTAAAGATTCTCCCGGTGATAGGGAATTTTCGGGAAAAGATGGTTCAATCACTTCAGGAGGAGTTCTAGTACTCACAGCTAACAGAGTTGTGCCATCTCTAAAAACTGGAATTGCTCTTAATTTTACCCATTTACCAGTTAATTTCAACACATCAGGACTCACTGAACTTTTGCGTGTACTTGCTAAGATATAGCGTGAATAACCTTTTTCACTGTTTGTGTCATCGGGAGAGAGTACCACTAAATGAGGAATAGGTTTATCTAGTAGTAAGCCTTCAAATTCATCAAAACCAGTATATATACCAGCAGAATACTGATTGTGCAATAGAGTTAAAACTACTGCTAACATAGTCATAAGTACAACAAGGCTAGGAATTAAAACCAGTAAAAACTTACGAATCTTCAGTGGTATTGATTTACTGTAACCTAGATAAAATTCATCTAACATAAAAGTACCTCTAATTTAATTGTTAATAAGAGCTGGTTTAACTGGTGTGCCTGGAGGATTCGGTATCGCTTTAACTAAGATATTATCTCCTTGGATTATCACATCAAAAGTGGGAATTTTCTCTGTAAAAGGTGGTGGAGAGGCGCCAGAATCAGGAAGATATTGGTAGCCATGCCATGGACAAGTTATACAGCCATCAATGATTTTCCCTTCTCCTAATGGACCATTTTGATGTTGACATACATTAGAAACGGCAGATATTTTTTGCTCATATTTGAAAATAGCAACTCTTTCTCCACCAATACACACAATTTTTGCTCTATTTTCAGGAATTTCTGCAATTTTTCCTACATCAACAAAACCCTCTTGATTCGGAGTTAATGTTTTTGAATCTAGACGATATTCTTTAATCCCTGAGATTAAATGGATGCTAAGAATCCAAATTAATCCCATACCTACAATAATCGTGAGTAAAATATGGCGATTAGTTTGCAAGGCACCTAACACTACATGAGTAACTAATAGTGCATAGGCAAGATAAACAAGCATGTGCAATCCCTTCCACACCGGAGCAGTTAAATTTGATAACCAAAAGTCATGACTAGTAGCAGCCATTAAAAATAAGATACATAACCCGAAAAAACCTAGTATTTCAAAGGGAAAAAAGAAAAAAGAAAAAAAGTGAGTATTACTTACAAATAAACTGACATAGGGATCGAGATTACCTAAATCATGGTACCAATCTATGGCTAAATTGGCATGATATAGAGAAACAAGAAACATGGTAACTCCCGCATGTCTTCTGTTATAAAGCAAAGGCAAAAATTGAGGATTAAGACGACTTAGAGGACCAATTGATAGGATAATATGGAGTATGATAAAAGCCGCAGAACCAAAAGCTCTAATTTCTAATTCTTGAGGTCTAATTTCAGGATTTATCCATCGTGGTACTGTTTGGAACAGATAGATATATATAGCGATGGAGACTAGTAAGATAAAATCATAGATGATTTTTTGACGATTCCAAAGTACAGGTTTATAATGAGCACCCATAAGATTATTATTCCTTGACTGGTTTTCTTGGAAGATTGAATGAAATAGAAATCACTTATTTTTTTGAATAACTGAAAATTTTAGCTAAAATTTGCTCATTATCAGCTATTGGCATAGTTGAGTCTTCAGGAGAAGAGTCTATTATATTTGAATTTAACAATGGTGGTATTGTGGAGTTGTTAATTGGGGGATATTTGGGAGGGAAAATAACTCCAACTAAAAAAATTATAGGCAAGATAAATATTAAAGCTGTAAAGCTAAACAGATGAGTTTTTCTTTTGTTAAGAATCATGATTATACCTCGATAAGTTATGGAAATTGTTATGAATAGTGACGTTTAGCCAGCAAACGATGAGAGTTATTTTCAGTGGGCTTAGTTTTGCCTCGAATTAAACGAACCAAAAACATAGGCCAAAAAACACACATTCCTGGTAAAATTAACAGGCGGAAAATAATTCCTTCAATCAGGTTAATAAATCCTAATTGCCAACCAGCACTATCATCTACTTTTTGTAGGGCAAATATTAACAAAAAAAGAGAAAATATCAACCCAGCAATAAAATAAGTCTGAACAATTCTGAATAAAAATTCAACAAGTGAAATTAGTAATGGATTCATGATTTTTTTCTATTAGTTTGAAAAGTTATTCACTTTTATGATACATGATGAGAAGAGGAAAGCTTTCGGTAGAAGGGGAGCTCCGGGAGCTCCGGGAGCTCCGGGAGAGGGGGAGAAGGGAGAGGGGGAGAAGGGAGAGGGGGAGAAGGGAGAGGGGGAGCAGGGAGAGAAAGGCTTTCTGTGCTTTAGTAGAGATAAAAGATAAATACATTTTGGCAACCGGATTGAGTATAAAACCTACAACCTAAAACCTAAAACTTATATCTTGCACCAGAACTTATGTACTAAATTAACCTCAGAAAAAGTTCATTTCTCTTTAGCCCATATCTTGCTCAGTCAACCAATTTTTAAGCGTTGAGCATCAATTCTTTAACTCATTACTTCAAAACTTCAAAACTTCAAGACTTCAAAACTTCCTCAGTCATTACTTCTTATTTCAAGACTTCAAGACTTCTTACTTCAAAACTCATTACTCATTACTCATTACTCATAATTC
>NZ_JALKVM010000226.1:0-2006 GCF_057440575.1 Johannesbaptistia floridana | reverse complement strand
TTTCTGGGAGTTGCGATCTTGCGCCTATTGGCAAGAATTTGAGACACCAAAAATTATATATCCAAATATATGTAAACAGCCTGAGTTTTATCTAGATACCAATAACTTGTACACAAATCAGAAAGCTTTTATTATTCCTACTTCTTCTCTAATACTTTTAGGAATTTTTAACTCAAGTATAATGATGTGGTTATTTAATCAATTGTTAGCTAAGTTACAAAATGACTATTATGAACCGAGCAAGATTTTTATAGAAAAAATCCCTATACCCAAAGTAACAGAAACAGAGGGCAAAATCATAGAAAAACTAGTACAAAAATGTCTAGACGCCAAAGGAAAGCGAGTAGAAGAATATGAAGCAGAAATAGACGCAAGAGTAGGCCATTTATATGGCTTAACTTCAGCAGAAATGAAAATCATTACAGGTAAAGAAACATGAATATTATTAATCCTTCATTAATCGAACTTTCAGACATTAATTCTATCAGAGACTCCCAAGGAATAGCCGACTTATTTACTTTATTAGGATATGAAACTACTTATCAATTGATTGACCTTGATAATTTAGAACTTTCTGATGAATTGAACCAGACAATAAAAAAAGCTTATCTTATCGCCAGCTTAGAATCCGGCAGCCTACAAATTATCTTATTAGAATTAAACTGCGATACCTGGGTAAAAGAACAAGTAATTAATAATATAAATAAAAAAATAATTAAAACATTGGCCCATAAACCAACTAAATTTTTACTCCTAACAACAATTAATTACACAAAACTTATTATTAGCACGGTTACTAAAAGTTTTTCTAAAAATTTTGATTTACAAATAAACATCAACCAAAAAGAAATTAATCTTAAAAAATCCAGTTTTTCCGAGCTTAATTTATTCAGAAATTTAAGTAAAAATGTATCTAATAGTGCAAAACTATATTCACAGTACCAAAAGATATTATACAACAGACAAGAACTAGAAAAAAAGAAAAATAGAAAGTCAGAGAAAATTGATTTGCTGGGTAAATACTTAAAAGAAATAGGTAGTATAAGGCTTTTATCACCAGATGAAGAAATTGTTTTAAGTAGGCAAGTAGTTGAATTAATTAAATTAGAAAACAGTCAAAAAGAATTAGAGAGAGAGTTAAATTGCCATCCGACTAAACAGCAATTGGCTACATATTTGGGAATAGAATTAAACAGTTTATTGCAGAGTATAAATAATGGCAGAAAAGCTAAAAATAAATTAATAGAAGCTAATCTTCGATTAGTAGTAAGTATTGCCAAAAAATATCACGATAGAGGAATGGATTTATTAGATTTAATACAAGAAGGAAATATGGGCTTAATTCGGGCGACAGAAAAATATGACCCAACCAAAGGATATAAATTTTCTACCTATGCCACCTGGTGGATTAAACAAGCTGTAAATCGGGCGATCGCTGATAAATCCCGTATTATTCGTCTACCCGTTCATGTTAACGATAAAATCAATACAATCAAAAAAGCAACAAGACTACTAAGCCAAGCAAAAATGAGCTCCCCTACTAAACTAGAAATCGCTGAAGCTGTAGCAATCAAACCAGAAGAATTAATACAAATGAATAACTATATTAAGCCTCTTATCTCACTAGACTTAAACATCAATGAAGAAAAAAATTCTAGTTTGGTAGAATTCATAGAATACTTAGGAAAAACGCCAGAAGATTTAATTATAGAAGAGGATTTTCAAGTACAAGTAGAGACAATTTTAAAACAATTAAAATCAAAAGAACAAGAAGTATTGAAATTACGCTTCGGTTTTGATGACTATCGCCAACAAAGCTTACAAGAAATTGGTGACCATTTCAATGTTACCAGAGAACGTATTCGTCAAATTGAAGCTAAAGCCTTGAAAAAACTAAAAGAGATTTGTCCTCCAGATATGCTAATCGTTTATTAATTGAATAAATATGGCCATACCAGACTATATAGATAACCAAAATCAAACCCTAGAAGATATTCTAAAAATAC